>JAFPUX010000241.1 GCA_017413145.1 Kiritimatiellia bacterium
ATCCGGAACCTCCGCATCGCGATTTGCGGCGTCGCCGCGTCGGCGTTCGCCTTCAGCTACTGGTTCGGGCAGGTGGACTTCATCCTGATGTTCTTCGCGGTCACCGGCGCGCTCTGGATGGCGTCCGGCCCGATCATCACGCTCGGCCTCTACTGGAAACGCGGCACGACCGCCGGCGCGTTCGCCGCCCTGGTCCTCGGCGCCGGAACGGCCGTGGCGGCCATCTTCGCGCAGAAGCTCTGGGTGCCGCGGCTCTACCCGTGGATCGCGGCGCACGGCTGGGCGCCCGGGCTCGACCGGCTCCTGCGCGCGCTCTCGGCGCCGTTCGAGCCGTGGGTCCACTGGGAGCTCACGCCCGACAAGTTCCCGGTCAACTCCGTCGAGGTCGGCGTCCTCACGCAGCTCTTCACGCTGCTGCTCTACGTCGGCGTCTCGCTCGCGACCTGCCGGCGGCCCTTCAACATGGACCGGCTCCTGCACCGCGGCGCCTACGCCGACGAACGCGAGCGGGCGCGCGAGGCGGCGCGCGTCCCGCTGCTGCAGCGCGTCCTCGGCATCGACGGCAACTACACGCGCGGCGACAAGGCGCTCGCCTGGTCGGTCTTCCTCTGGTCGTTCGGGTGGAGCTTCTGCGCGTGCTTCCTCGGCAACGTCGTCTGGCACGCCGTTTCCCCGCAGCCGCCGTCGTGGTGGGGGCGCTACTTCTTCGTGACGAACATCGTCGTTCCGTGCGTCGTCGGCGTCGTGTCCACCGTCTGGTTCGGCGTCTGCTCGACGCGCGACCTGCTGCGCCTCTTCCGCGACCTCGACGAGCGCGAGAAGGCCGGCGGCGGCCTGAACGCGCTCGACGACGGCCGCGTCGAGGGCCACGTATCCCTCGCCGACGCCGCCGAAGTCGCGCGCGCCGAATCCGCCGCCCCGCCGCCCGACAACCCCGCCCCCTCCCCGACATGAACGCTCCGTCCTGGGTCGATCTCCAAATCAACGGCTACGCCGGCGTGGACTTCAACGCGCCGGGGCTGACGCCCGAGGCCGTTCGCGCCGTGACCGGGCGCCTCGCCGCGGACGGCACCGCGGCGTTTCTCCCGACGCTCGTCACGGGAGATCCCGAGACGCTTCTCGGCACGATCCGCGCCGTCGTCGCGGCGCGCAAGCGCTACGCCGAATGCGAGAAGGCGATCCGCGGCTTCTTCCTCGAGGGGCCGTTCATCTCGCCCGAGCCCGGCGCCGTCGGCACGCACCCCGTCGAGTGGGTGCGCCCGCCCGACCTCGCGCTCTTCGGCCGGTTCCAGGACGCCGCGGAGGGGCTCGTGAGGATCGTCAACGTCGCCGCCGAGATCCCCGGCATGCCGGACTTCGTCCGCGCGCTCTCCGCGCAGGGCGTCGTCGTCTCGCTCGGCCACCAGAAGGCGACCTCGCCCGCGCAGCTCGAGCCGTGCCTCGCCGCCGGCGCCCGCGCGTTCACGCACCTCGGCAACGGCATCCCGAACCAGGTCGACCGCCACGACCAGGTCGTCTTCTCCGCGCTCGTCGAAGACCGCGCGAGCGTGATGTTCATCCCGGACGGCCACCACCTGCCCGACACGATGCTGAAGCTCTACGCGCGCGCCGTCCCGCTCAGGCGCCTGGTCGCCGTCTCCGACGCGCAGTACCCCGCCGGCCTCCCGCCGGGCGAATACGAGGTCTGCGGCGCGCACGCGCGGCTCGAGCCGGACGGCCTGCTGTGGAACCCCGCGCGCCGTTGCCTCGTCGGCGCCACCACGCCCATCGCGAAGATGATGGCGCTGCTGCGGGAGCGCATCGGACTCACGCCGGACGAATGCCGCGCGATCGGCCGCGACAACCCTCTCGCGCTCATCGGAGAATCCTGAATGAAAACCGTCGTTTCCCCCGACAAGAAATCCCTCGGCGAAGCCGCCGCGGCCGAAGCCGCCGCGAAGATTTGCGCCGCCGTCGCCGCGCGCGGCGAAGCCCGCGTGGTCTTCGCCTCCGCGGCGAGCCAGTTCGAGTTCATCGAAGCGCTGCTCGCGCACGCCGAAATCGACTGGTCGAAGGTCCGCGGCTTCCACCTCGACGAATACGTCGGCCTGCCGGCGGACCACCCCGCCTCGTTCCGGCGCTTCCTGCGCGAGCGGCTGCTCGCGAAGCTCCCCTGCCCTCCCCGCTCCTTCACGTTCGTCGGCGGCGACGCGCCGGACGCCGCCGCCGAGTGCGCGCGGCTCGAGGCGGCGGTCCGCGAGGCGCCGGTCGACCTGGCGTGCATCGGCATCGGCGAGAACGGCCACGTCGCGTTCAACGACCCGCCGGCGGACTTCGAAACGAAGGCCGCCTACGCGATCGTCGCGCTCGACGAAGTCTGCCGCCGCCAGCAGGTCGGCGAGGGCTGGTATCCGAGCCTCGACGCCGTCCCGACGCACGCCTACTCGATGACCGTCCCGCAGATCATGGCCGCACGGTCGATCGTGTGCGTCGTCCCGGACGCCCGCAAGGCGGACGCCGTCGCCGCGGCCGTCGAAGGCCCGCTCACGAACCTGTGCCCGTCCTCGATCCTCCGGAACCACCCCGACTGCACGCTCTACCTCGACCCGCCCGCCGCGTCGAAACTGAAGTCCCCGCCCGCCCCATGACCCGACTCGTCGCCTTCGACCTCGACGGCACGCTCACGCAGCACAAGTCGCCGATGTCGCCCGAAATCCGCGGAACGCTCGACGCGCTCCGCGCGCGCGGTTACGCCCTCCTCATGGTCGGCGCCGGCAGCTGCGCCCGCATCGCGAAGCAGATGGAGGCGTACCCGATCGACATCCTCGGCAACTACGGGATGCAGTACGCCGAATGGGCCCCCGCCACGCGGTCGCACCGGACCGTCTCCGACGAGCGCCGCCCGTGCGACCGCGAAGGCGTCCTGCGCCGCGCGAACGCCTTCCGCTCGAAGCACGGCCTCGCGGACTTCGCGGGCGACAGCGTCGAGTTCCACGACTCGGGCGTCGTCACGTTCGCGCTGCTCGGCACGAAGGCCGCCGCGGCCGACAAGCTCGCGTTCGACCCCGACCGGGCCAGGCGCCGCGCGCTCTACGCGGAGGTCTGCGCGCTCTTCCCCGACTTCAAGGTCTTCGTCGGCGGGTCGTCCTCCTTCGACATGGCCCCCGCGCCGTTCGACAAGGCCTACGCGCTTTCCCGTCTCTGCGAAGCGCGCGGCCTCGCGAAGGACGAAGTGCTCTACGTCGGCGACGACTACGGTCCCGGCGGCAACGACGAATCCGTCCTCCTCGCCGGCTTCCCGTTCCTGAAGATCGACGACTACCGCGCGACGCCCGCTGCGCTCCACGCCCGTCTCCTCGACGCCCCGAAGGCGGCGGCCGTCGTCGTCGAGGGCGGCATCGCGAAATCCCCGGCGGGGCGGCTTCCCGACGAGGCGCGCGCCGAGGCGGAGGCGGCGTACGAACGCACGCCGTCGGACCGCGTCTGGCGGATCGACGAAAGCACGTCGCTCGACGAGGTGAACGCGGCGGATCTCGCGCCCGGCACGACCGTGCTCTTCAAGCGCGGCGGCGTGTGGCGCGGGCAGCTCCGCGCGCGCTCCGGCGTCCCCGGGCATCCCGTCACCTACGGTGCGTGGGGCGAGGGTCCCGCACCCGTCATCCAGCCGAGCCTCGACCGGAGCGCGCCCGGCGACTGGCGGCGCGATGCGGACGGACTCTGGAGGACGGAGACCGGCTCCGCGACCGACATCGGCAACGTCCTCCTCGACGGCGGCGACGCGGGCTGCCTCTTCAAGCGCGACAGGCGCGAGCAGGTCCTGCACGACGGCGATTTCTGGTTCGACCCCGCCACGGGCGCCGTGCTCGTGCGCTCCGATGAGGGAGACCCCGCCACGCGATGGCGCTCGATCGAACTCGCGCGCAAGGTCCACTGCGTGGACGAGGGCGGCGCCCACGACGTGGTCTACGAGGGGCTCGCCGTCCGCTACGGCGCCGCGCACGGGTTCGGCGGCGGCGGCGTGAAGCGCATCTCGATCCTCGGCTGCGACGTCTCGTGGATCGGCGGCGGCGTTCTCTACGTCGACGACCTCGGCAACGGCGTTCGCTACGGCAACGGCATCGAGCTGTGGGGCAACGCGGAGGACGTCCGCGTCGAAGGCTGCCGCGTCCGCGACTGCTGGGACGCCGGCCTCACGGACCAGAGCAACGAGCCCGGCTCCGTCCAGCGCAACCTCCTCTGGAGGAACAACACGGTCGAACGCTGCGAATACTCCTACGAGTTCTGGCAGCAGGGCGAAGGCGGCGTCGCCGAAAACATCCGGCTCGAGGGCAACGTCTTCCTCGACGCCGGCAACTGCTGGGGCCACGCGCAGCGCTGGAACCCGGGCGGCGCGCACCTGCGCTTCCAGGACACCACCGTGCCGACGCCGGGCTTCGCCGTCGTCGGAAACCGCTTCTCGCGCGCGACGGACTGCCTCGCGCGGCTCTTCAACGACTGGCGCGGGCAGGCGGTCTTCCGGGACAACGTCTGGGAGAGCGCCGGCGAGCCGGTGTGCACTTGGCATGCGCGGCCGCGCGACGGCCTGCGCTTCCGCTGCCCGGACTACCTGGACCGCAACCACCGCGACGACCGCGCGGAAATCGAGTCGCAGGGCCCCGGCGGCCGCGACTTCGAAGCGACGCCGGACGGCTTCCGCGCCTTTGAGGCGGCGTTCGGCTTCGGCCCGGATTCCTTTCGCCGTCTCTAGGTCGCGTCCGCGAAACGGCGGGCGTATCCGATGACGGCGCGGGGGACGTTGGAGGTGGTCACGTCCGCGCCCATGGCCTTCACGGCGTCGTAGATTTCGGGCGAGTCGCCGCACCAGAGGTTCACGGAGAATCCCCGTGCGCGGAGCTGGCGGACCAAATCCTGCGGGCTCAGGTCCCACCGCGACGCGACGCGCACGCAGCCGAGGCGCACCGCTTCGGCGATCCGCTCTTCCGTGAGCGTCTCGCAGATGAGGCCGAGCCGGTCGTTCGGGTACAGTTCGCGGAAGCGCTCCAGCGTCGGGACGCAGAAGCTCGTGAAGGCGTAGGTGCCGGGCACGAGCGCCTCGGCGGTCTGGTCGTGGACGAGCCGGACGTAGCGGTCGAGCCGCTCGGGCGCGATCTCGTCGCCGTGCTCTTTCAGTTCGATCTCGATGTCCACGTCCGGGCGGCCGCGGTAGACCTCGCAGAACTGCCGGAGCGTCGGGACGTTCTCGCCGGAGCGTTTGAGGCGGAGCGCGGTGACTTCGGCGAGCGTCATTTCGTCCACGCGGCCCGTGCCGTCCGTGGTGCGGTCGACAGTGGGGTCGTGCATGATCACGAGCTCGCCGTCCTTGGTGAGACGCACGTCGGTTTCCGCGCCGAGGATGCCTCGCGCGAGGGCGTCGGCGAAGCCGCCGACGGCGTTGTCGTCGTAGTCGCCCAGCCCGCCGCGGTGGGCGAGGACGAGCGGGAATTCCCGGGCGGGGCGGAAGCGGGGATCGGGCGCGGCGGATTCGAACGTGAAGCTCTCCCACGGCAACGCCGCTTCGCCCGCACCGGCGAGGAGCCGGTCGATGTGCAGCAGCAACGGGAAGTCCTCCGCGCGCAGCTCGCCCGTGGCGATGCGTGCCTTGACCGCGCGGCCGACGCGCTCGGCGACGACGAGCGACTCGAGCGTGACGCCCTGGAGCTCCGCCTTCGCTTCGCCGATCGAGAGGCCGCGCCCGAGCAGGATGCCGACCTCGCGCGTGCGGCCGCCGTAGACGGTGACGTAGAGGTCGCCCACGCCGACGCAGAGGTTGTCGAGCGTGCCGGTGCCCTGGAGGTCGAGCAGGCGCGCCATTTCCTTGGCTGCCTGTCCGAAGACGGCGGCCTGGCTGTTGAAGTGCAGGCCGCTGTCGAGCCCGCGCTCGCGCTGGTTGAGGCCGACCGTGAGCGCGATCCCGAGCGCGTAGCCGTTCTTGAGCGCGACGGCGCTCTCGATGCCGGTGACGTCGGTCGAGAGCGAGACGTGGTAGTAGTTCGTCGCCATCATCGCGCGGATGCGGCGCAACGTCGGGAGGTCTGAGCCGCAGAACGCGACCTCGGTCTGGTCGTGCGCCACGAGCTCGTAGCTCGTGCACGGGCCGCCGATCGCGCAAATGTCGCGGAGGATTCCCTTCGCGGCGAGGCGCCCGCGCCAGAGCTCCGGATAGGTGAGGAGCTTCCCGTCGGACGTGTCGAAGAGGCCCTTCGTGACGGAGAGCACCGGCACGGAGACCGGGATGCGCGGCAGCAGCTCGTCGCCGAACCAGTCGACGCCGAAACTCGAGACGCCGCCGATCACGAGGTCGGCGCCTTCGAGCGCGCGGTCGAGCTCGTCGATCTTGTGGAACTCGACGCCGGCGGGGAACGGCGGGACGCCTTCGGGGAAGTGCTTGGCGAACTTCGGGTGGCGGTTCGTGGCGCGGCAGGCGTCGATGATCTCCCCGTCGAGCGGGGAGCCGACGAGGCGGACCGTGTTCCCGTTTTCGCGGGCGGGGAAGGCGAGCGCGCTTCCCATCATGCCGGAGCCGACGATGACGATGGTGGACATGGGAGGGTCTGGTGGTCTTGTGGTCCGATGGTCCCAGGATCAGGGGGCGAAGCGGGAGACGAGGGAGCGGAGCGATTCGACGTGCTCTCGGACCGTCACCGGATTGTCGCGCCGGACGGCCGCCTCGTTCTGCAGCTGCATCAGACGCGGCGCGGAGAGCAGGAGCGGCAGTTCGGCGGCCCAGTCCGTGAGGCCGCGCGGATCGGTCGGCTCCCAGTGGCGGTCGACGACGCGGTCGTTCGTGTGGATGTGGCACGTGACGACGTGCGGCAGGAGGCGCCGCAGGTAGTCGCCCGTGTCGCTCCATTCGGCGGGACCGTCCGGGAAGCCGTATTCCCGCCACCGGACGCGGCAGCACTGCTCGGGGACGTCGGGCGTGTCGGAGCGCGTGAGCTGGGCGTGGCCGCTGTCCCAGCAGATGCCGAGCCAGGGCGAACGGAAGCGCTCGATCGCGTCGAGCAGCATCCCGGCCGTGTTGGTCGGGTCCCAGATGTTCTCGATGCAGACGACGACGCGGCACCGCTCCGCCTCCGGCAGAAGGCGTTCCAACGCGCGCAGAGCGTTCTCGTGCATTTTCGCGGTATCGCCGCAAAACTCGCACGGGCGCCCCACGTGGACCGTGCAGGAGCCGACGCCGAACGCCGCGCAGAGCTCAAGGCTGTGGCGGTGCATCGCGACCATCGCCGGGAACGCCTCGGAGACCGGACAGGCGAGGTCGTTGAGCGGCCCGAACGGCGCGTGGGCGTCGCGGAAGCGGACGCCGGAGGCGTCCAGCATCCTGCGCCAGCGGACGACCTCCGCGGGCGAGCCCATCATGGCCTGCAGCTCCGCCGGGTTGAGGTTGATGCCGTCGGCGCCGGCTTCGGCGAACTGGCGCAGGACCGATTCCTGCAGGTTGCGGTCGATGGCGTCCATCGGCCAGAAGTAGGTGAAGGGAATGCTCATGGTTGTTTGTCGGCGTCGAGGCGGAGGAGGAGCCGCTCCTGCGGATTCACGGTGACGGGGATGCCGCGGGCGAGGTCGGCGGCGGTCCAGGTCGCGGCGTCGCCGTTCGGGATCGCGCGGCCGGTGGCGGCGTCGGAGAGGCGGTAGCGGCCTTCGCGGCCGACGTTCCACTGGAGGAGACCCGCCTGCGGTTCGCGCGCGCCCATGTCGACGAGGAGAAGGAAGAGCGTGTCGCCGCGGTCGATCACCTGGATGTCGCAGAGGCCGCCGGGCTCGCCGTCGCGCTCGAGGACGGCGTCCCGCCGCGCGCCGCTCGCGGCGAGGGCGTCGAGCAGCGCGGGGACGGAGTCCGGCGAGCCGGCGTCGAGGCGGAGAATTTCCGCGGAGGATTCCGGGAGCGGGTCGCCGCGCTCGTCGCGCAGGAAGGCGTCGGCGTCAGCAACGACCGTTCCGCCGCGCGCGGCGAAGCGGCCGACGGCGGAGGCGCTCTCCGGCGTGGCGTAGCGCGCGACCGGGACGACGAGCGCCTTCACGCCGTCCGGGAGGCCGGCGAGCAGGTCTTCCTCGAAGACGATCCGGAGCGGGTAGTGCGCGCCGAGGACGGCGCCGTACCAGCGCAGGAGACGCGCACGGAAGTCAAACTTGTCGACATCGAGCATCCGGAGCGTGGGATAGGAGAAGAAGACGGCGACGCTCGCGGGCGTCGTGCGGGGCATCGGCAGGACGGCGTCCCGCAGCGGCTCGAGTTCGTCGCGGAACTGCGCGAAGCCGTCGAGCGCCTCGGGCGGGTAGTTCCAGGGGTTGAGGAGCGAGGCGGACTTGTAGGAGGGCGTCTCGACGACGCGGCGCGCCTCGTCGAGCGTCTTCCACTCCCACGAGCGCTTGTCCCAGCTGTAGGTGAAGGAGCCCGCGCTGCCGTGGAAGACTTCGGTCCAGAGCGACGTGACGATGTCCTCCTTGCGGCTCGGGACGCGCTTGCCGTCCTCGACGCGCGTGCAGTAGTGCTCGTCGTTCACGATCGGCTTCGCGCCGCGCGCGACGGCGCGGTAGAAGTCCAGGTTGAAGAGGTGCTCGACCGTCGACTTGAACGCGGCGGCCTCGGCCTCGGCGGCGTCCGCCTTCGCCGCACCGTGGCCGAAGCGGACGCCGCCCTCGTAGGCGAGGACGTCGAGCGCGCGGGCGACGAGGCGGTAGTCCATCCCGGCGCCGCGGGCGTCCGTGAGCGTGAACGTGCTGCTCTGCTCGGCGAAATAGACGTTCGGGCGCGCGTCGACCTCCCGGACGAAGCCCTTGCACGTTTCCAGCACCTCCGCGTAGCGCTCGCCCATGAATTTCATGTAGTCGGGCCAGAGCCGCGGGAACTGTTGGAACTCGGTCTGGCGCGCGACGACGGCGAAGTCCTCGAACGCGGTCTGCCACGCGGCGTTGGCGCGTTCGATCGTCCCGTAGCGCTTCTCCATGCGCGCGGCGAAGCGCGCGGCGTTGCCGCGGCACATGCACTTGTAGACGGGCTCGTTGAAGAGCTCCCAGACGAAGACGTTCGCCCCGCCGCGGAGGGTTGAGCGCGCACCGCCCTTGAGGTAGGCCTCGTAGTAGCGGAGTCCCGGGGACTCCTCGGGACAGAACGGAAGGAACTGGTGCCAGCTGCCGTTCTGCTGCTCGAGCTCGCGCGCAAGGACGGGGTCGGCCTTGCGCAGCGCGTCGGCGAAGCCGAACGCGAAGTCGACGACCATCGGCTGTCCCTCGAAGCGCGGGAAGAACGCCCCGATGCGCTCATCCGCCTTTTGCCAGTCGTCCGGCAGGCCGAGGCCGTAGAGCGCCTGCCCGGGAACGCTCCACGCGGCCGAGAGCTGCGACGCGTTGAAGCCCATCGACTGGAAGATCGCGCGCCCCGGCGCCTCGACGTAGGCGGGGTGGCCGATGCCCTGCGGGTCGGGGTTGCCCTCCTTCCAGTCGATGTGCGTTCGCGGGTAGATCCACGGTCCGAGGAAGAAGACGGGCCGCCCGTCCTCCCAGAAGCAGCCCCGCTCGATCGTCGGACGCGTCCACGGGTCGGTGACGACGGCCGGCTGGTTCTCGAAAAAGCCGCGGAACGCCTCCTCCGGCGTCGCCGGCGCGGGCGCGGCGGCGGCAGCGGCGGTCTCGTCGCGCTCCGGAAGGATGCTGAGGACCACGTCGTCGAAGAACGCCTCGCCCGTGTCGCCCCAGCCGTTCGCGCAGCAGAGCTGGACGATGAGCAGCGTGGCGTCCTCGGGGACGAGCATCGTCGCGCGGAGTTGCCGCCAGTCCGTCGGGAGCGTCGTTCCGGTCCAGTCGTGCGCGGAAATCTTCGCCCCGCCTTCGGTGCGGCCCCAAAGGCCGATGCCGACCACCTTCGGATCCGACGCGACGACCTGCTTCACCCACGCCGTGACCTCGACGCGCTTTCCGCACAGTTTCTTGAGCTCGTCCTTGCCGACGACGTGCCCCAACGTCTGGTTCTCGCGCGCCGTGCTGCCGTCCTTCAGGTGCAACGACGACGCTCCGCCGTGCTTTTCCTCCGTCGAACGCTCCATCGCCGCGAACGGCTCCTTCGGGAGCGACCAGCGCCACTTCGTCGCCGTCGGCATCCCGGACGCCTCGTCCCACGATTCGAACGCGCCGCCCTCGAAGAAGTTCCGCGGCGGCTCCGCGGCGGCGGCCGTCGCCGCGAGGAGCACCATGGCAAGCAAGGGATGGTAGCGATCAAAGGGATTCAAGCGATAGAGAATCCCTTCAATCCCTTTGATCCCTTCGATCCCTTTGCGCTTTTTCATCTCTTCCATCCCTTTCTCCTCGCGATGGACGCCGCGGCGCGGCGCGCCCTGTCGATGGCCAGCAGCAGCCGCTCTTCCAGTTCCGCGGGCGTTTGGGCGAGATCGAGCATCGAATAGAGCCTCTTGTCCCATTCTTCGGCGCGCGCTTCGGTCCGCGCGGCGTGCATGCGCTCGCGGACGCCGCCGTGCTTCTTGAAGTCCTCTTCCTGCCACTTGATCATCTTCTCCAGCAGGTAGCGGCACTGCTGGACGAGGACGATCATCAGGTTGCAGAAGGTTTCGACGGGCCGTGTCTCCAAAAGGGTTTTCCATTCTTCCCAATCGGCGTGTTCTTTGGCGAACTGGCGCGCCGCGGTCTTCCGGGCGTCGTCCGCCGGCCATTCGGAAAAGCCCCGCGCCTTGAGCTGGTCGAGATAGTCTTCGAGCAATTCGTCGAGCGAGGCGCGCGCGACGTTGGTGAGCTTGAGTTGCGTTTCGAGGCTCGTGCCCGCCGCCGCGCTCCCCTCGGCGATGTTCTGCTTGCAACTGCGCGCGGCCTGCGTCATCTGGTCGACGGTCCGGTCGCCGCGGGAAGGAAGGAACCGCCGGCAGAAGACGACCGTCCCCTGGTAGACGACGTCGCTCTTCTTGTAGACGATCAGCTTCTTGTAGCCCGAATGGGGCAGGACGATGTCGGACACGGGGAACTCCGGGGAAAGGGACGGGGGAGATGATAGCAGATGTCCGGGCCGGCGGAAAGGGGGTTTAAGGGATCGAAGGGTCAAAGGGATTTCAAGGGATCGAAGGGATTAAAGCGATAATGAAATAGGCTTTCCTTATCCCTTCAATCCCTTTGATCCCTACCATCCCTTGGCTGCGGTCGCTATCGCTCGGCCGTGATCGCCACGATCGCCGGAACGGCGGGGCTGCGGGCGGAGACGGGCTCGATGGAGAGGATTTCGGCGTCGGGGCGCGGGTTGGTCCAGCGGGCGCACTGCACGTTCACGCGGCCGAGCGCCGCATTGGAGGATTCCACCGCGAGCTTGGCGTCCGACGGGACCTGCACGCCGTGCCAGGGGCCGATCTCCTTCTTCGCGCGGCAGACGAAGTCGACGATTTCTCCGTCAGCGTAGCGGATGCGGTAGGTCAGCACGGGCGTCCCTTCCGGGGCGTCCCAGCCGCAGGCGTGGAGGAAGTAGAGCCGCCGCGCCTTGCCCCCGACGGGAATCTCCGGCGCGCGCTCCGGGAAGAAGTCGCGGTTCGTCCCGTAGAGGACGATGGCGGCGCGGCCGCCGTTCGCGGCGGGGTCGGCGATTTCGAACGGCACGCCGGCCAGGACGTGCCGGCCGAGGGGCATCGTCGCGAAGTCGTTGGACCCCTGGTCGAACCAGCCGCCGCGCCGGTCGCCCGCGACGTCGTCCGCGAAGGCCATGTTCGCGCTGCCGGCAATCGGGACCGGCGTGCAGCGCGAGGCATCGACGTCGCGCCAGGTCCGCGCCTCTTCGTGCCGTGCGGTCTCCTCCGTCGCGCGCCGCAGGAAGTCCACCAGCGCGGGCTCTTCCCGGACGCAGGCGTCCAAAACGATCTTCAGCATTGCGACGCAGTCCACGCGCTCGAATCCCTCCGGCGGTTCGCGCGAGAGGACGAGGAGCGCGCGCTCCTGCGGCGGAACGGCGACGAAGACGCCGTTGGAGAGCGCGGCGGCGTCCCACGTCTCCTTTGCGCCGTCGAGGAGGAGCCGCTTGTGGATCGGGTCGGAGAGGAAGAATTCGCCGCCGTCCGCGATGTTCCAGCGGAGGACGCCGCCCTGCGTGGCGTCCTCGCCGAATGCGACGAAATAAAGCAGCTTGAAGTCGCCGCGGTCGATGATCTGGACGTCGCTCCCGCGCGGAGGGCGGCCGGTGTCTTCGAGCGCGAGCGTCGCGTCGCGCCGGGCCCCGCTCGCGGCGAGGGCGGCGAGGAGCGGCGCGATCGAGGCGTCCGAATCGGCGTCCAGCCGGACGATCTTCGCGGACGGCTCCGGGAGCGGGTCGCCGCGTTCGTCGCGGTAGAAGGCGTCGCGGTCCGCGACAACCGCGAGACCGCTTTCGGCGAGACGGCTCGCGGCCGCCGCGCCCTCGCGCGTGGCGAAGCGGGCGGACGGCACGACGAGCGCCCGCACGCTCGACGGGAGGCCAGCGGGCAAGTCTTCCTCGAAGACGATCTTCAAAGGGTAGTGAGCGCCGAGGACCGCGCCATACCAGCGCTGCAGCCGCTCCCGATAGTCCATGCGGACGTGCCCCAGCATGCGCACCGTGGGATAGGAGAATATGACGGCGACGCTGGGTGCGACCGTGCTCCGCGAACGGGGAAGGTCGAGGATGCGGTCGCGGAACGGTTCCAGCTCCTCCATGAACTGCCTGAACCCCGCCAGCTCCTCCGGCGGCCAGGCGTAGGGATTCAGGAGGTGCGCGGACTTGTAGGACGGCTTCTCGACCATCCGGCGCGCGCCGTCCATGTCCTTCCACTCCCACGCGCGCTTGGCCCAGCAGTAGGAGAAGGCGCCGCTCGTGCCGTGGAAGACCTCCGCCCAATGCGATGTCGCGAGATCCTCGCGCCGGCTGGGGACGCGCCGGCCCAGTTCGATGCGCTGGCAGTAGAGTTCGTCGTTCACGATCGGCTTCTCGTCGCGGGCAAGGGCCTGGTAGAAGTCCATGTCGAGGAAATGCCCGGCGGACGAACCGAAGACGACGTCCTCCATCGCGTTTGCGGACTTGAGCTCCGACCCTTCGCGGCCGTAGCGGAAGCCCCCCTCGTGGGCCAGCACGTCGAGCGCATCCGCGACGAGCCGGTAGTCCATGCACGAGTTGCGCTCCTTCTCGATGGTGCTCGCGGACGACTGCTCCGTGAAGTAGACGTTTCCGCGTCCGTCGATCGAGCGGACGAAGTCCGCGTAGTCGCGCAGGATCGCCGCGTAGCGCCGCGCGAGGAACTTGGCGTAGTCCGGCCAGAGGCGCGGATGGCGGAAGAAGTCCGTCTCGCGCGCCACGGCGGCGAAGTCCGCGTAGTCCGTCCCCCACGCGCGGTTCGCTTCGCCGATCGTGCCGAACGCCGCCTCCATTTCCTTCGCGAAGGCGACGGCGTTGGAGGAGCACCGGCACTGGTAGGAGGACTCGTTGAAGAGCTCCCAGAGGAAGACGTTCGCCCCGCCGCGCAGGGCCGAGACGGTGCCGCCCTTGAGGAAGGCGCGGTAGTAGGCGTCGCCCTCGGGCGCCTCGGGGCAGACGGGGACGAACTCGTGCCAGTGCGGGTTCTTCTGCTCGATCTGCTTCCACAGTTCGGGCCGCTGCTTCTTGAGCGCGCCGGCGAAGCCGAAGGCGAAGTCGGCGACCATCGGCTGGTCGCCGAAGCGCCCGAAGAACGCAGCCTTCTCCTCCTCCGCCTTCCGCCAGCCGTCCCCGGCGTCGAGCCCGTAGAGCGCCTGGCCGGGGAGCGCCCACGCGGACGAGAGCTGCGACGCGTTGAAGCCGACGCGCTCGAAGACGTCCTTGCCGGGAAGCTCGCGGTAGGCGAAGTGGCCTACGCCCTGCGGATCGGGGTTGTCGGGCGGCCAATCCTTCTTCGTGTGATTGTAGATCCACGGCCCGACGAAGAAGACCGGCCGTCCACCGAGCCGGAACGTGCCGTTCGAGATCACCGGCCGCTCGCGCCCGTCCTCCGCGAACCGGACTTCGCCCGCGTAGAGGCCCGCGAGCCCCCCGGCCACGGCGGGGGCGTTCCGCGACAGCCCTTCGAGCAGCGCGCGCTTGCGCGGGTTGTCGTCGGACGGAACGAATTTGTTGACCGTGTAGTCCGCGTCGTGATCGAACTCGACGCTCCACGGCGGCCATTCCCGGTAGGCGTGGTAGCACCAGTCCCAGCCGTATTCCTCGAAGACCGAGATCGCGTCGCGGATCCACCGGTCCGCCCCCTTCGACCACAGGATGCAGCTGAACTCGCCCACGCAGATCCTCGCGTCCGGATGCGCCCGCTGGAAATCGATCCAGGACTTCAGCGCCACGCGCATCTGCTTCCGGTCCCAGTACACGCCGTCGATGTAGCCGGGATAGCTCCAACGGACCTTGCTCGACCCTCCGACGCCGAAGTGCGTCAGCGAGTGCGGGGCGTAGAAGTGCGGCGAGTAGATCACGTTCTCGCCCTCGTACCAATGCCTGGTCGTCTCGACCATGAACGGGGTCTTCGGGTCGATCTTCCGAACGTCGGCCATCACCTCCAGGCTGACGCGCCGCCACGTCTCCGGCGTGGCGGACGGCTCGTTGAGGATGTCGTAGGCGTAGACCGCCGGATGGTCCTTGAACCGTGTCGCGATCATGCGCCACGCCCGGCGGAGGTCGGCGGAGTCGTAGTCGGCGGAAACGACGTTCGACGCGTGCTTCGTCGTCTTGCAGTTCGGCCCGCCGTGGAGGTCGAGGATGACCTTCATGCCGTGCCGGCCGCAACGATCCGCGACTTCCTGCACCCAGTCGAGCTTCTTCTCCAGCCCGGCGAACCAGTCGTCGATCGTCTCCGCGTCCCGGGCGGCGTGGATCTGGAGCCGCAGGAGGTTCGCGCCCCAGGCGTCGGCGAGGTTCGCGACGGACGCCTCGTCCATGTCGCCGCCGCTCATCGCGCCGCGACGCCCGCCGCGCCGCGGCGTCTCCGCGTAGGGTCCGCGCGGGATGCGCTTCGCCGCCTCGTTCGCCGGCGGGACGACCGCCTCGTCCGGCGCCTCCTCGGCGCGATAGACGCGGACGGAGTCGACCCAGAATTCGCCCGGGGCGCTCTGGAGGCCGAGAACGAAGCAGAACTGCTCCGCCGTTTCCGGGATGTCCAGCACCCGGAACTGCGTCTTCCAGTCGTACGTCCCGAGCTCCCGGGCGAGCTGGGGGTACGTGGTCTTGGCGCCCGGCTTCGGAACGAACGGGAACATGACCTTCGGGCCGGTAAAGTGCTGCGGACCGGGGCCGACGTCGACGCCCTTCACGTCCGCCTCGATCTGCACGAGGCCCGCCAGCTTCACGTCCGGCCGTATCGTCACCATCGCCGTCTGCTTCTCGCTCTGCGACCGGAAGAACATCGCGCCGTCGCCGGACCGTCCGTCCGCCGGCAGATAGACGATGCCGCCGCCCCGGTGTCCGTCGATAGCGTATTTCACGGCCTCTTCCGGCGTGAAGTCGCACTTCCAGAGAAGTTCGCCCTTTTCATACGCCGCCTCGGCGGACAATGCCGCGAACATCGCCGCGACGAGGCCGAGAATCGATGGATGGAACCGTGTCGGTCGCATGATCTGTCTTGACGTCTTCCGCCGCCAGACGTTTCTCGGACGAACGGGTTGCAACATCGCGCAGTCTACCAGAACGCCACCGCGAAGTCCACCTTGCGCGCGCGGGCGGTTCCGTGTATACTGCGGTGCCGTTGGATGTTCCGCCGCCTTTTCCGGGATTCCATGAGACGCATTCTCTCCTTCCTTTCGCTTTCCGCCCTCGCCGCGGCGGCGCTTCCGTTGCGCGCCGCGACGGTGCAGGACTTCGCCCGGACGTTCGAGGTGACGGTTCCGGCGGGGCTGGCGGACGAGCCGCTCGCGGACTTCCCGCTCCTCGTGCGTCTCGGCTCCGGCATCCAAGGCTTCGACTACGCCGACTTCCGTCAGAACGGCGCGGACCTCCTCGTCACGGACGACGAGGGCGTTCCGCTGCCGCACGAGCTCGAGAACTGGGATCCGTCCGACGAGTCGCGCCTGTGGATCCAGGTGCCGTCCGTCGCCTCGGGGACGGCCGTGCACGTCTACTACGGTTCCACCAACGCCGTGACGCCCGTCCCGGGGATGTGGAGCGGCTACGCCGGCGTCTGGCACCTGAACGAAACCGGCGACGGCGCGGTGACGATCCTCGACTCGACCACGAACGCCCTGAACGGAACGGCGCCGTCCGGCGACAAGGGCTCGCTCGCCGTCGCGGGCGGCCAACTCGGCGGCGCGCGCCGCATCGCGCAAGACAACGCCCACGCGGCCGGAATCATCGTCCCCGCCACGAGCGGATCGCAGAAGGACGCCGCCGACCGGCTCGGCACCGACTTCCACGCCTCCTTCTGGCTGCGGTCCCGCGCGGAGACGAAGGATTTCAGCGATCTGAAGTGGGGCAACATCATCGGCCGCCGCAAGGGAGACAAGGGGACCTCCTGGGGCTTTGCGTTCCACGGCGATTCCGACGACGCCAACCAGTCCAAGTACATGCGCGTCTTCGCCAACTCGACGACCATCACGACGACGACGAACCAGATCGGCGCGCTGCTCCGCGAAACGGGCGGAACGTGGAAAAAGGTGGACGTCGTCTGGAAATACGCCTCCAACGGGAACTCGTCGTCCGCGGACGTCTACACCAACGGCGTTCTCGCGTCGGTCGTGGTCCTTCCGAAGTCCGTCTCGCTGGAGAACGCGAACATCGGCATCGGCTGCTCGACACAGGACGAGTACGGGTCCAGTCCCGACTCCAAGAAGGGCCGCCGGCTGAACGGCGAGATGGACGAAGTCCGCCTGCGCTACGGCGCGTCCACCGCCGCGCGGATCGCGGCGGAGTGGCGCCAGGAGAGCGGCGCCGTCTCCGCGGTCTGCGGCGAGGTCGGGCTCGTCGACGCCGGCGCGCCAACGGTGTCGGCGCCATCGATCGTCCGAAACGCGGACGGCACGTTCACGGTCTCGATCGTCGTTTCGGAGAACGACGCGGCGTCGGTGACATGCTTCGTCGCCAGCGCGGCCTTCGGGATGGCGAGCGCCGACACGGCGCTCCCGAAGACCTACGCCGGCACGCCTTCCGGCCTGGCGGCGGACACGACGTTCGACTACTCGGTCCAGGCGGTGTCGACCGGGGGCGACACGCTGAGCCGTTCCGGCGCGGAGACGTTCTACACGGGCGACCTCGCCGTCGCGAAGATCCGGGACGGCGACGAGGACGGCCTCGTCCCCGGCGCGTTCCGCATCTCCCGCGCCGGCGCCGACGCGCTGGCGCTGCCGGTGGCGTTCACGCTCGGCGGGACGGCCGTCGAGGGGCGCTCCTACCGGACGACGCCGCACACGGCGACGATTCCCGCCGGCGCCGCGTACGTCGACGTCGAAATCCTTCCGCTCATCGATCCGGTCATCACGACGGCGGCGACCGTCTCGCTCTCGCTCGCGCCGGGGCTCTACGGCATCTCCTCCTCGAACGGCTCCGCGACGCTCTCGATCGCGAACCTCGAGCTCGACGACACGAAGAACACCTGGATCGCGGCGGACGCCGGCCTCGCGTCCGTCGACGCGAACTGGTCCTTCAGCCACGCGCCGCGCGCCGACGAGCACGTCCTCTTCGACGGGCGCTTCTCCAACGCCGACTGCGAATGGGACGCCGCCGCGACGCACGAGGTCGCCGCCTGGACGCAGAACAACGGCTACGCCGGGACGGTCACGCTTTGCACGGTCTTCCCCGGCAAGGGCGCCTTCACGAACCTCGTCGTCGCGGGGGCGCTGACGGTCGACGCGGGATCCATCACGCACCCGCAGTCGCGCATCATGGGCGGATACCACACGTCGGACTGGGACTGGCTCGGCGACCTCAAGGCCAACGAGACCTACCGCATCCGCGTCTCCGCCGGCTCGCTGCACGTCGGCGCGGGCGGCCTCGTCGACGCGCGCGGCATGGGCTACTACGTGACGAACAACGGGTCCCGCGTCGTCGGTTGCTCCCACGGCGGCCGGGTGAACGCGGGGTCGCCCCCCTGCTACGGCGATCCGCGCGAGCCGATCCACATCGGCATGCCGTACCATGCCTCCGACAACCGCTGGAACGGCAAGGGCGGCGGGGCGATCTACCTCGACGTGGCCGGCGCCGCCGTCGTGGACGGCACGATCCGCGCCGACGCCTGGGACGGCAGCCTCTTCACCGGGCCCTCGGACTACGGCGGCGCGATGGGGGCCGCCGGCTCCGTCTTCCTCCGCGCCGACACGCTCTCCGGCACGGGCCGCATCACCGCCATGGGCACGGGCGCCCGGGACGAGGGAATCGTCTTCGACGACACCGGATACAGGATCCAGACCGACAGCAACTTCAAGGGAACCGGCGGCCGCGTCGCGATCGCCACGCGCGAGCCCGTCGACCGCGCGACCTTCGCCGCCATTTCCGCCGAGGGCTACTGGATGGGGTCGTCCGCGGTCAATTGGACCGCCCGCTACGGCGGCGGCTCCGGCACGGTCGTCTTCCGCGACGCGGCGCGCACCAACGGCCTGCTCGTGATCGCGCAGCAGGCCGGCGCCTCCCCTCCCTGCCTCGAGCGCGGCTTCCCGACCTTCTGGCGCTGCCCGTCCGTCACGGACGAGGGAGACTGGACGTTCGACGCGATCGAGTTCGGCCACCGCGGCTTCCTCCGCGTGCCGGTCGGCGCGACCCTGACGCTCCCCGGCGGCCTTGCATCCTGCTACGGGACCGCGGCGTCCGCCGCCACTTGCGGCGGCATCCGCTACGAGGGCGGCACGATCGCCGCCGGCGCCGGCGACCAGACGCTCTCCGGCAACTGGATGTTCGTCCCGTGGTCGAACTACGTCTTCTCCGCCGGCGTCGTCGTCACCAACGGCGCCGCGATCGGGTTCCATCCGGTCACCGACGTGCTGGACGACCCCACCGTGTCGATTCCCTTTCCGTCCGCCTCCTTCGAGGTCGCCGGCGACCTGCTCGTGGGCGCGGACGCCGCGATCCGCGCGATCGACTGCGGCGTCGTCTCGACGAACGAAACCTCCGAGCTCGTCCTCGGCCAGCACTCGCACGGCGGCCGTTCGCTCTACCGGGGCCGGGACGCCTCCGGCGCGCCCGTGTCGAAAGCCTACGACTCGGTGTTCGCCCCGCGGCTCCCCGGCAGCACGGCCGGGGCCGGCCTCGGCGTCGGGGTGACTTCCAAGACCCAGCGTTCGGGCGGCGCCGTCCGCGCCGTCGTCGCCGGCACGCTCACCCTGGACGGCGAGGCGACCGTGAGCGGGCAGACGGAAGAGCGCACCAACCTCGGCGGGCGGACCGGCGGCGCAGGCGGTTCGCTCGACGTGACGGCGGGCCGGCTCGCCGGTTCGGGAACGATGCGGGCCAACGGCGGCAACTACAACGACTACTCCGGCCCCGGCGGGCGCATCGCGGTCCGGCTCACCGCGCCCGGCGCGGACTTCTCGGCGTTCGCCGGCCGCATCGAGGCCGGCGGCGGCAGCTGGCGCAAGGGGGACGCGATCGATCCGACGCCCGACGCCTCCGCCGGCACGGTCTACCTCGAGACGGCGGCCGACGGCGACAAGCGCGGCACGATCCGCATCGCGATGGACCCCGTGAACATCGGCTACATCCAATCGCGCATCGGGGGCAACGCCCCCGTCAACACCAACACGACCGAGATGGTCTCGCTCGGCTTCGGCGGCGATCCCCTGAAGGACTACCGCCACGTCCGCTACGTCGTTTCGGACTACGGCCGCGCCGCGGTGAACGCCGACTTCGCGTGCAAGTCCGCCGAAATCGCCGACCTGGTTTCCTTCCTCGACCTGGAAGGGCACGAGCTCTCGGTCGGCGAGTTCTTCTACGCCGTCGACGACGGCGCGGGCGGCCTCAAGGTCCGCCGGGTCGGGACCGGAACGCATTCCGCCGCCGCGCTCGCGGCGCGCGGCGTTCCGACCGTCTACGACTCGTCGCCCGGCGCGACCGGCCGTCTCGTCGTCCGCGCCCGCGAGACGATGATGATCCTGCGCTAGGGAGGTTCCGGGCATTCCCCGCAGATTTCCGTTGACGCGCGGAGCGGAGGTCGGGTATCGTTTCCGCCATGAAACGAATCCGTTTGGCGTCTTTCGCCGTGCTCCTCTTCGCCGCCGCGCCCGCGCTCTTCGCGGGCGAGTCCGGCGTCCGCCTCGTCGAACCCGCAGAAGGCGCCGTCGTCCCGCTCCTGCGCCCCACGCAGAAACTCTACGTCCTCATGCCGCGCGAAGCGCGCGTGAACGTCTACACGAACGAGGCGTTCCGGCGCGCGCTGCGCGACGGCGGCGAAACGCCCGCGAAGGTGGGCTTCGCGTGGCAGGGCGACGCGGGGGCGGGCGAAGGGCCCAAGTTCGCCGTCGAGGTGCGCCGCCTGCCCGACGGCAAGGTCTTCTTCCGCGGCGAGACGGACCACCACCACCTCGAGGCGGACGGCTGCTTCGAGATCGCCCGCGAATGGGAATGGACCGTCCGCGCGCGCGGCGGCGCCTCCGCGACGGGCCGGTTCCGCACCGAGGACCTCGCGCCGCGCCTGGTCGACGGCGGCGCCGTCCCGAACGTCCGCGACCTCGGCGGGCGCATAGGCCGGGACGGCCGCCGCGTCCGGCAGGGGCTCGTCTTCCGCTCGGCCGGCCTCAACGACAACGCCTCCGACGTCTTCTACACGCGGGAGGAGCTGCTCGCGGCGTCCGACGATCCCGCCGCGCTCCTCGCCCGCGAGGCCGCGCTTTCCAACGAGGTCGCGCGACTGCGCGCCGACCTCGCGGACTCCGCCGCACTGACGCTCGTCTCCGCGGAACTGCCGCAGGAGTGGACGCTCTTCCGCCCGGAGCGGGCGGCGTTCGAGGCGGACGGCGAACGCGCCCTCGCCTCGCTGACGGCCGTCCCGGATACGTTCTGCGGCGCACGCGCGGAGACGCTTCCCAAGAACGAGGCGGGCGACTGGTACGTCCACGGCCGCGCGAAGGCGAAGGGGCCGGCCGTGCTCTTCGCGGAGATCGACGCCTCCGGCGACGGCTGGCTCTCGCTCGGCTGCGGCGGCGACTGGTACTGGACGCTGTGGGCGAACGGCGCGGTCGCGTTCGACCGCCACGACGGCAACAACAATCTTCCGATCGATTCCGGCAACTGGACGTTCCCCGTCCGCGTCCGCAAGGGCACGAACCTGCTCGCAGTCGTCCTGGAGCCCGGCTCCGGCGGCTGGCGCTGGTGCTGCGGAACCTCGCCCGCCGTCCCCGTCGCGACGCTCGTCCGGACGCTGCTCGACAACGGGGAGTACCGTCTCGGCCGGCTCTTCCGCGTGCTCAAGTGCCGCCAGCCCGGCAAGACGCGCATCGACGACGACAACCGCGCTCTCTGGCTCGACACGCTCGGAATCAAGACCGACATCGACCTGCGCAGCGACGGCGAGGTCTACGGGATGGAGGGCTCGCCCCTCGGCCCGGCGGTGGCGTGGGTGAACGTCTCGTCCTCGGCCTACGGCGGCATCCAGTCGGAAAGCGGACGGAAGCGGTTCGCCCAGGTCTTCCGCGTCTTCCTCGACCCGGCGAACTACCCGATCGACTTCCACTGCATCGCTGGGCAGGACCGCACCGGCGCCGTCGCGTTCGTCCTGAACGCGCTCCTCGGCGTGGAAGAGGACCAGCTCTGGCTCGACTGGGAAGTCACCGCCTTCCACAACCGCACCACGGGATTCAACCACGAGAAGTTCGCGCCGCTCCCCCGCGGCTTCGACCGCTGGCCGGGCGACACGATCAACGACCGGGTCGAGGCCTACGTCCTCGACCTCGGCTTCTCCCCCGAGGACATCGCGAAGTTCCGCGACATCATGCTCGAACCGGCGCCGTGATCCGCCTTCCGTCCTACTTCGCGGGTCCGTCGCGGAACGCCCGCTTGCGCGGGGTGCCGGCGGCGGGGGACGCATTTGCCGGCGTCGTCGCGCTCCTTCTCGGCGTTCCGGGCGTCGGACACAGCGGAAAGGCCCGGCCGAGCATCGGGTATTTGGCGGGGGCGGCGGGGTTGTAGGGAAGGAATTCGACGGCCGTTCCGGGACCGGCGAGGCGGAGGAACGCCTCGCGGTCGGCGGAGGCGTCGTTTACGCCCGGGACGCACGGCACGCGGACGGCGAAGGGGACGCCGCTACCGCGCAGCCACGCGAGGTTGCGCAAGACGAGCGCGAGGTCGCCGCCGCACCAGCGCCGGAACGCCTCGGCGTCGTGGTGCTTGAGGTCCTGATAGACGAAGTCCATCCGCGAGACGACGGCGCGGTAGTCCGCCTCCGGCACGTGGCCGCTCGTTTCAAGCGCGCAGGTTACGCCTGCGGCGCGGAGCTTGTCGGCGACCTCGGCGACGAAGGCGGCCTGCGCGAGCGGCTCGCCGCCGGAGAACGTCACGCCGCCGCCGCTCTGCGCGAAGATGTCGGCGTTACGCAGCAGCTCCGCCGCGAGCGCGTCGGCGGTCCAGTCCTCGCCGCAGGGGCGCTCCTCCCCTCCCCCGCCCCGCATCGTATCCTTCTCGAACGACTGCCCCTCCGGGTTGTGGCACCACGCGCAGCGCAGCGGGCAGCCCTTGAGGAACGCGGTCGTCCGCACGCCCGGCCCGTCCTGCAACGCAAACTCCCGGATCTCGAAGAGTCGCCCTGTCATGGTGCGGCAAGCTCCACGCGGCGGATGATCTGGTCCTGGAACTCCTTGTCGAGCTCGACGAAGTAGCCGCTCCAGCCCCAGACGCGCACGATGAGGTGGCGGTGGTTCTCCGGATGCGCCTGCGCGTCGAGGAGCGTCGCGCGGTCGATGGCGTTGATCTGCAGCTGGTGTCCGCCGCGCAGCACGAAGAAGCGCACGAGCTCCGCGACCTTGTCCACGCCGTCCGGCATCACGAAGGCGCTGTCGTGGATCTCGATCGTGAGCGGTCCGCCGTTGCAAACCGGGCCGAGGTCCGGCTCCGTGAAGCTGCGCACGACGGACACCGGCCCCTTCACCGGCACGTCGAGCGACGGGGCCCAGTTCGCCGGGAACGGATGGCCCGAGAGGCGTCCGTCCGGCGAGGCGGGAATCTCCCGCGCGTGCCAGACGTAGTACATCGCGGTGCCGGTGCCGGGGCGGAACACGCCGCCGCGGTCGTTCCTCCTCCCGTCGAAGGCGTGCCCCCAGAACGCGACCACCCGCTTGGCGATTTCGTCCGCGCGCGGGTCGGCGTTGCCCATCTTCGGCGCCGCCTTCGCGGCGGCCAGGACGTCCGGCCGGTCCGCGAAGTCCGTGTCGAGCAGAGAGACCAGCTCCGGCAGCGTGACCATCTTCTTCTCGAAGACGAGCTCGCGCACGGACGCGAGCGAGTCCACCGCGACGGAGATGCCCGTTCCGTGGATGCCGAAGTTGTTGTATTTCGCGCCGCGGCTCAAATCGCGGGCGCGCTCGATGCACCCTGCCGAAATCGCCGACACGAACGGCCCCGGCAGAATCTCCACGTGGCGGTACTTCTCCACGAGCGCGTCCGCCCGGCGCTGGATTTCCGCGAGGAACGCCGCCTCGACCTCTTCGTAGGATGCTGCGCTGCGCGCAACCGCGCGCAGCGCAGCGTCCAGGGCGCCCGGGAAAGAGACGGCGTCGATGTTGTCGATGTCGAGGCCGCAGCCGGGAATCACGAACTCCCAGCACGCGGCGACGGTGTAGTCGCGCGCGTCCTCCGGCGCGTAGCCCCAGCGCTCCAGCGCGGGGATGACGACATCGTCGTTCGCGTACTGCGGGAAGCCGAGCCCCTTGGCGGTGAGTTGCGTGCCGAGACGGTAGATCTCGACCGGCGTGTTCCGGTCGACGCGCAGGTTGATCTTCGGGTCGACGAGCTTGAGCTCGCCGCACGCCTCCAGACACAGGCGCGAGAGGTCGTTGAACGCAGGCGCGCCGTCGCGCGTGAGGCCGCCGAGCATCACCGATTGTCCGTTGTCGCCCTGCTGGACGCCGACGTAGAGGTCGCTGTCGCGGTTGCACGCGACGAAGAACTCCTCCAGCAGCTCCAGCGCGCCGTCGCGGTCGAGCCGACCCGCCGCAAGGTCGGCCTCGTAGTAGGGCAGCAGATACTGGTCAATGCGGCCGAGACCGCAATGGTATTCGCCCTCGCACCACATCGCGTAGTGCAGGACGCGGAGCGACTGGAGCGCCTCGCGGAAGGTGCGCGCACCGAAGCGCGGGACGCGCCCGAGCGTCTCGGCGATGTCGTCGAGCCCGCGAGCCTCGGCGGCGGCGCGGTAGCACTCGACGAAGCCGAGCACGGCCTCGACCGAGAGAATGGCGTTTTCGAGGAATTCGACGCCCTCCGCGTCTCCCTCGGCGCGGGCGCGGGCGAGGCGGTCGCGCATCTGCGCGAGACGCGCGTCGAGGCCGTCGCGGATCGCGGGACCGAAGTCGGCGGTGAGGTTGAAGACGACGCCCTTCTCGCCGAACGCCGTGCCGGCGGCGCGGCGGGCGTCCATCTCTTCCTTCGTGTGCAGCTCGGGGATCTGGCGGACAGTTCGCGTGAGCGCGATTCGCTCGCCGTTGAGGAATACGGGGTTCTCGCCCTCGGCGCGGAGCATCTCCTGCAGCCCGATGCGGGCGCGCGCCCCGTCGGGCGTGCCCTCCGCGACGAACCGCGCGAGCAGCGGCGCCCAGTCGGCGTCGCGCCGCAGCGCGTCCTGCCGGCGGTCGAACGTGTAGTCGAGGAGCCGTTTGATTCGCGGTGTCATGGTTTCGTTCTCCGCAGCGTCACCGGACCGAAGAGGCCGCTGGCGTGGTTGTCGCGGTCGAAGAGGCGCTGGCGAGCGTCGTAGGAGCCGTTGGGCTGCCAGTCGCGCAGGATCCGGTCGCGGATCGCGTCGTCGCCGACCTGGTTGGCGAGGAGGTTCGCGACCGTGACCTCCAGCACGTTGCGGCCCTTCGCGACGCGGACGCGCCACCGGAACGGCCCGAAGAACCGCGCGCCGAGGTCGGCGCCGTTCAGGCGCACGGCCGCGCACCACTTCACGTCGCCGAGGTCGAGGACGGCGTCTGCGTCCTCGGGTGCGTCGAATTCCGCGCGGCAGAGCGCCTTGCCGCTGAATGTCTCGCCCAGCTCGCCGCGCCAGTCGCCGAGCGCGACGGGCCGCGCGGGCGACTCGCACGTCCGGATCTCGAAATCCTGCGACCCCGCCACGTGCGAGACGAGGGGACGCAAGGACCATGTTAAGTCGCCGCTGCGCGGCTGTAAGTCGGCGCTTCGCGCCTGTAAGTCGCCGCTGCGCGGCTTGAAATCCGGATCGGACACGTAGAGGGCCGTTTCGCCGGGGGCGAAGACGCGGCGGAGTATACCGTCCGGATCGACGGGGACGGATTCGAAGGCGTCGGCGTCCGGGTCGTATCGCACGACGGGACCGCCGCCGGGGAAGGCGATTTCGACCGGGCGCCCGGCGAGGTCCTCGTTCATCAGGAACCAGATGCGCCGTGCGCCGTCGACGCGCGACAGGACGCGGATGGCGCGCGCGCCGTCGCCGGCGATGCGCAGCGTGCGCGGGACCCTGTCGAGCTGCGCCGCGCCGCGGGCGACGATGCCGCCGGCGGCTTCGAACCGCGCAAGCGCCTCCTTCGCTTCCGGCAGCATCCACGCCTCGCCCGGCAGAACGACCGCGCGGTAGTCCATCGCGCCGACACGGAGCCGTCCGTCCGGGAGGATTTCGGCGGCGGCGAGGTCGCGGTCCTCGACGAAGTCGTAGTCGACGTTCGCCTCGTCCAGCGCCTTCGCGGCGGCGTAGTGGGCGGCGGCCGCGGCCTCCCGGTCCGGCTTCCCCGCCCAGAAGGCGCGCACGTTCAGGAGGACGGCGGTCTCGGCGCCGGGGCGTCCGCGCGAAAGGAACCGCGCGGTGCGTTCGACGTAGCGGAAGAAGTGCGGCTGGAAATCCCACGTCGGGTCGGCTGGGCCGGCGTGCGGCTCGAAGAGCGTCATCCAGTGGCGGGCGTTGGACTGCGCGAAATACGCGAAGACGAAGAGGTTGATCCCGCGGACGAGCTGCGCGTCGACGATCCACTTGCGCTCGACGGGCGAGAGCGAATCGCCGTAGATCGCGAACGATTCGGACAGCGCGAAACGCCCGCCGTTCTGGTGCATGGCGGACGCGGCGTAGCGCGGGAAGGGGTTGACGTCCTTCCCCGGGAAGAGCTGCCGCCAGATGGCGTCCACGCCGGGGACGTCCATCGCACGGAGACCGCGCAGAATGCTGCCGCGGGCCGTTTCCGGCGTGTCCTCGTGGTTCAGGTGGCCGCCGGAGAGCAGGTCGTGCGCGCGGCACCAGTCGCGGAGCGGCGCGAGGTATCGCTCGACGAAGAGGTCGGACTTCACGTCCTGGACGTCGATGCGGACGCGACACAACGTGGGGTCGGTTCCGTCCGGGTCCCCGAGCAGCGCGGGAACGAACGGTGCGACGTCATAGCCCTTGCGGCGGCGGAACTCCGCGTCGAAGTCGGACGTCCAGGCGAGGGAGTGGCCGGGGGTGTCGCCCGGCATGTCCGGCTCGTCCGTGAAGGCGATGCGGACCGTCGTTCCGAGCGCGCCGCCGAGCCGCGCGGCGTAGGCCTCGTGCGTGAGGTCGAGGAAGCGCTGCGTCGCGCCGGGCTCGAGGAGCGAGGGATAGGGCGCGCCGGGGCCGTGGGGCCGCGCGCGGGGCGCGGCGTCGCCGTCCACGACCTCGCGCGACGCGAAGCGGCCCTCCGGGTCAGATGCCGCGACGAGTCCGCACGCGCCGCCGGAAGGCCAGCCGCCCTCGTCGTAGAGCCAGGCGTGCATGCCGAGCTCGCCTGCGCGGCGGACGACGGCCGCGAAGACGTCGAGGAACGCCGGCGCGAGGTAGTCCGGCTCCATCCCCGACGGGCACGACTTCGGCCGGAACCCCTTCGGGAACGGATGGATGCAGACGTTGCGCAGGCCGTGCGCCCGCATGTCCTCCAGCTGGGCGCAGAGCGCGTCCGCGTCCAGCGGCGCATTCCACATCCAAAAGAACGCGGGGGAGAAAACGGGGTCGTCCACGGCTCCGCTACTCCTCCCCGGACGCGGCGGCGGGCGCGGCGCCGCGGGCGAAGCCGTCGAGGAGGGCTCGCTTGCGCGGGTTGTCCTCGGAGGGGACGAGGTGCTTCGCGTCGGGACCCTCGTGCTCGACGCTCCAGCCGCTCCACTCGCGGAAGGCGTGGTAGGTCCAGTCCCAGCCGTATTCCTCGAACAGGTCGATGCAGTCGCGCAGGTAATTCTCCGCGCCCTCGGCCCAGGCGATGGCGCTGAACTCGCCGACGTAAATCTTCGCGTGGTGGCGCGCCTCGAACTCGCGCACGGGCTCGAGCGCCTTGCGGAGAAACTCCTTGTCCCAGCCCTTCTCCGGGTCCGGCCATTTCGCGCCGCGCTCGTAGCCGTTGATCCCCTGGTGGGTGAAGGTCGACGGGACATAGACGTGGATCTGGTAGATCACGTTGTCCATGCGGAACGGCGAAAGATAGGAGTAGGTCGCCGCCGAGGAGCTGTTGTTCGATTCGACGATGATCGGCGTGTCGGGGTCGATGGCGCGGACGATCTCCGCGGCGCGACGCTGGAGCGTCCAGTAGTCGTTCCGGGCGCGGCCGTGCTGCTCCGGCTCGTTCCAGAGGTCGTAGCCGTAGAGGGCCGGATCGCCCTTGAAGCGTGTCGCGATGCGGCGCCACGTGTCGAGAAACGCCTCGGCGAAGCGGTCGTCGTGGAGCATGTTGTTCTCGCGGTCCTTGGCGCCGCGCCCGCCCGGAACGACGTGCAGGTCGAGGACGATCTTCATCCCGCGCGCCTCGGCCCAGCGCAGGACGTCCGCGAGGTTGTCGAGGCGCGAATCGACCCAGGCGGCGTAGTCCTCCAGGTCCTGGTTGGCGTCGCGGCGCGTCCAGCCGCGGCAGATCTGGAAGCGCGCCATCGTCGCGCCCCATCGGTGCAGCGTCTCGATGTCATCCTCCGTCGTGTCGCGCGTCGGGAGCATGCAGCCGCGCAGCGGCAGCCGCTGCACGGCAGTGACGAGTGACGAGTGACGAGTGACGAGTCCGTCGGAAACGCCGTCGTCATCATCACTCGTCACTTGTCTCTCGTCACTCGTCACTCGTGCGGTATCCGGCGATGC
>JAFPUX010000242.1 GCA_017413145.1 Kiritimatiellia bacterium
CGATGCGATATACTTGCGGGCGCGTTCGTGGCGGGGTGCGACACCCCGCCACGCGCGCGGTCGCCGCGCCCCCGCGGAGCGGGCGGGCTAACGGATCATCGCGAGGACGGTTCGAAGGGCGTCCAGGGTTTGGTCGAAAGTGATATCCGCCGCGTAGCGGAAGCGGCGGCGGTATTTCTCCCATTCTCCGCGGAGCGAATCGCTCGCCGCGAAGTCCGCCAGCCGAGAGACGGGGTCGCCGATCCGGTCGGCGGAACCGCGGTGCGCCACCGTCGCCCGGAAGGCCTCCGCGAACCGCTCCGGGGAGAAGGGAAGACGCCCGAGGATCGTTTCGAACCGGCGGGCGTCACAGCAATACCTCCACCTGCGCCTTCACGCGGTCGAAGACGCCGAGCGCCCGGGCGTATCGGGCGAGCCGCGCCGGATCGCGTCCCGGCGAGGCGCCCCAGTTCCGCAGTCCCGCCAGCACGAGCTCCTCGTCGAGCCGGCGGCGGCTGCGCACAAGGTCGCACACCGTCCGTTCCGCGTCGTAGCAGCGCACCTCGTTCCCGAACGGCGTCCGCCGGAGGCAGAGGCCCAGCTCCAGCCGTTCCGGCTTCACGTAGAAGCAGAGGCACGCCGCGCGCACGGACGGCGGCGGCTCGCGCCCGTGGGACGACGTGACGCTCCACCGCTCCGGCGCGCTCTCCGCCAGGCCGTTCAGGAAGAGCGCCGTCCCGTGCGACGCCACCAGCGCGGGATTCCGGAAAAGCAGGGCGAAAAGCGAATCGTCCAGATCCGACGGCCGCCGGTACAGCCCGTGCCCCGCGCGTTCCAGAAGCCCCGCCCGCACATACCGGCCGGCCGACGTCCGGGAACACCCGAGCGCGGAAAGCTGCCGCATCGACAGCATCCCGTTGTTGGCGCCGAGCGCCGTCTCGATGGAGGAAGGGAGTTTCATTTGTGTTGCTTTCGGCGTGTAAAACTATACCAATACAAGACGAAAGTCAATCGGAAAAAGATGGGCTAGGGCTGGGCGGCGTTGCACGGCGTGTCGGGGTGCCGCCACGCCGGCGGCGGCCGGGCGGCGCGGCTAGGCGGGAACGAAAGCCGGGCGCGCCGCGAAGTCGCGGAAGGTGAACTTGCGCGTCACGGAGCGGCGGAGCGGTTCGTCGGCTACGCCGAGCGACGCAAGGCCGATGCGGTTCAGCTCGGCGAGGATGCTCAGACGCTCCGCCGCGGTCTGGTCGGCGCAAAGGGCGTCCTCCGCGTCGCGGAGAGAGGTTTTCCTGACAACTTCCTTCTTCATCGGTTCCTCCGTTCCGCGATCTTCTCGAGCGCCGCGGCGTCGGCGGCATCCTTCGCCCGGCCCGTCGAACGCTTGTTGGCGATCAGCGCGTCCAGGCCGACGACCGGAACGGACAGCCCGTTGATCGTCTCCCGAACCATCTGCGGGGCGGCCTCGTCCCACGTCACGCCGTCGATGCGCGTAAGGATGTCGATTCGCCGGGGGGCCACGCCGATCTGGACGACCATGTCGGGATGGTCGAAGTCGGAGACGGTGACATCGCGGAGCGGAGCGCCGAACGCCCGGAGCGCGGCCAGCACCCTGGGGGCGTTCGCCGGCGTCGGGCGGACCCAGAAATCGATGTCGAACGTCGTTCGCGGATACCCGTAGACCGAGACCGCGAAACCGCCGACCAGCATAAACTCCGCGCCCGCGTCGATCAAGGCCTTGGCCATGTCGGCGTAGTCGGAGTTGAACAGGTTTTCGCGGTCTGTCGGCATTGAAAGGCGGTGGTCGTTCGAACGGCTCCTATTCTACCAAAACGCCCGAAGGCGGACAAGGGTCTTTATTGGAAAACGGCGGCTAGGACGCGGCCGGTTCGGTCGAACCATTCCGGCATCGACCGTCCGTCCACCCAGATCTCGCCGCTGTGGAAGGGGCCGATGGTAAGGCCGTAGGGATCCGCGTAGGCCGGGGGCCGGAGGAATCGACCCTCCATTGTCCAAGGCCCCCATCCTCCGTCGGCGGAAAGGCACCACCATAAGTCTTCGTCCAGCCAGGGCTGAATGGCCGCGAATCGGTCGGGAAATGCCGGGCGGTCTGTCGCGAGCTCGACGAAGAGATTGTCCCGCGTTGGGTCGCCGCAATCGGGGTCGACGACGGCAAGCAGCTCCCGTCCGGCGATTTCAAGGCCTCGCCATCGGAATGGAACGACGGTTCGCCCCTGCCGGTCGATTGCGCCCCACCGGTCGCCGCGGCGGACCGGGAGGATGTCCCCGGCGAACGTGTCGCTCTCCTCGGCCTTTGGATCGAAGACCACGCGACCGCCGGCGTCGAGGAAAAGCGGTTTCTCCGCCTCGAGGACGCGAATCCATCCCGCTTCGTCCGCGGGGCCGGCGTCGTCGAACCGGAATGGCGCGACGACGCGCCCGGCGGCGTCAACGATGCCGGTCGCCCCGTCCCGCTCCGCGCCGAACAGGCCGAGGCCGATTCCCCAGAGGGTTTCGTATTCCGGCGCCAGAACGACAGCGCCGGACAAATCGGCCAGGCCGCACCGGCCGTCCCTCCAGAAGGAGACGAGTCCGTTCGCCTCGGACCAAAACGCCTCCTCCGACTCAAGCCGCGGAACAAACGAGCCGTCGGGGCGGATCATCCGGTGGACGCCGTCCTGCGCGACATCGGCCCAGCCGTCCTCGTCGAAGTCGTGCGCCTCGTCGAAGCGGAACGGCACCGCGACAGATCCGTCGGGCCGGAGATAGCCGCACCGTCCGTCCCGAACGGCGACGGCGAGCCCGCCGAAGAACGCATTCGCCATCTCGTAGTCCGGCGGGATCGCCCACGAGCCGTCGGGCGCGAGCCACCCCCACCGGCGGCCGGATGCGGTCGCCTGCGGAAGTCGAATCGGATCGATGTCGGGAGTCATTGAGGAGTACTCGCGCGGAACGGAAGGGTGCTAGGGCGTGGCGGGGTAAGCGGGCTCTGCGTGGGGTTCCAACTCCGCGGACTCCGCGTGGGGTTCCAACTCCGCGGACTCCGCGTGGGGTTCGGGCTTCGTACCGAAGAAGGCCTTGAAGGTTCCGATGGTCATCACGGCAAGGAGAATCGAAAGGAAGATTGCCTGCCCGAGCATCACGCGCCGGAATTTCGCGGGGTCCTCCCACCGGGAAACACCGTTGCTCTGCCGCGTGAGGATTTCGCCGCACCGAAGCTCGCTGAACCAGAGGGAGACGAAGAACAGCGCGATGGCGAGGCCGCCGAACACCATGATCTTTTCGGAGTCGAGGCCCCATCGGGTTTCGCGGATGACTCCGACGACGAAGGTGACCACGAAGACGACGATGCACACGGCGCGGAACGCCGTCCCGAACGGGAACGGCTCGGGCGGGTCTGGCGGCAGCGGGGACGGGGTGTTCACGGCGTGGCGAGGGCGAGGAGGACGAGGAGGAGGTCGAGGCGTTTCATTGCGGGCGGGGGCGGGGGTAGGGCGGCGTTGCACGGCGTGGCGGGGTGCCGCCACGCCGGCTGCGGCCGGGGGTCGCGGCTAAGCCGCTCGCGGGCCATTGGGTTAAAGGGGCGGGCTCCTTCGCGCCATCAGCGGATTCCGCGTGGGACGCGGGCGTGGCGGGGTGCGGCTTGCGAATGACGCGGATGTCGCTTCCTTTGAGTTCGGGCTTCCTGTGGACGGAGACGGGGATGTCGTCGGTTTTCTCCGGACGGAGGAGAGCGACTTCTTCTTCAAAGTGGGAGGCGGCGGGCGGGTTGGAGTAGTAGACCATCAGCGCGAGCGCGCAGAGGCAGGTGTCGCGGACGCGGTCGCCGAGGGTTGTTTCCCCGTCAACGGATTCGCCGCCGCGCCACCGCTTGCAGGGCAGGACGGAACCGCCGGAGCCGACGCCCCTTTCCTCCGCGGACGGGGAGTCCCACCAGGCGATGTCGCGGGGAGTCCCTTCCGCGTCCTCGTAGCCGCTTTCCGCGGCTTTGACGATGGTCTGGCGTTTGAGAAATTCCGGCAAGAAGCACTTGTTCCAGCTGGGAAAATCGGGGTTCGTGCCGTATTTTGCACAGGTGACGAAGAACCAGTCGCGGACGGGGGCGTCGCCCGCGGTCCAGGGTTGCGGGCCCTCCCACGCCGTCCAGAAGACGGTGCAGGGGGCGAGAAAGGCGACGGCCTTCTTCGCGATCGGATCGTCGCGGTCGAATTCGTCCAGGGCGAAGGCGGCGGCGGCCGTGGCGGGGTCGGCGGTCCCGTCGGGACGGCGCGCCGCGCCCGTGGCGGGGTCCAGGAAGGACGCGACGGCGCCGAAGGCGCGGCGGACGGCGTCCTCCTCGGACGGGCCGAAGTCAAAACCCCGCTGCAGCGCGCCGCGGAGCGCGAGCGCGCACCAGACGGTCGAGCGGAGGTTGCGGAGACCGTCCGGCGAAGGGTCGAACGGGTCGGCGTTCCAGGCACCGTCGGGGCGCTGTCCGGCGAAGAGCGGACGGCTGGCGGCCGCGGCGGCCTCCCGGGCGACAGGATTCGACGTCTCCTTGACGTAGAGGGCGAGCGCGAAAATGCCGAGCGGTTGCGCGAAGGGCTCTCCGTGGGCGGAACGGAAGAGGCCGGACTCCGGATCGACGTCCTCGGCCAGGAACCGCACCGCGTGCTCGACGGTCGGACCGAATTCGGCGTCGCCGCCGGGAAGGTCGCCGTGGTCGAGGTAGGTCCAGAGCGCGAGGGCCGTGGAGGCGACGGGGTTGCCGGGCCAGGAACCGTCGTCGAGCTGCTGCGTCTTGAGCCAGCGCAGCGCGCGGAGGACGGCGGGACTGCTCGCGTTCGCGCCCCAGCGGGCGAGCGCCTTGGTCTGTTCGCCGGGCGAGCGGGAGCGGGGACTCCGTAGGCCCCGGCCATGGACGACGACGACTTCTTGGATTTCCTTCGGCTTGGGCGGAAAAACGGAAATCGGACCTTCGATTTCCACGACCGGCGCGTTCGTGGCGGGGTCTTCCGCCCGCGCCGGCGCGGCGGCGAGGACGAGGAGGGGGAGGAGGAGGGCGAGGCGTTTCATTGCGGGCGGGGGCGGGGAATTCGGGAAGGCCGCTCCGCGGCGGGCGTCGGCATCGCCGCGCCCGCGCGGAGCGGAGGGGTGCTAGGGCGTAGTGGGGTCTGCGGGCGAGTTCGTGGCGGCTGAGCTGCGGACGGCGGCCGTTTCCGGTTTGTCAAGGAGAACAGCCGCACGCAACGTTTCGCCCGTGTCGGCGCCGAGTTCCGCCAGTGCGGCACGGAGCGATGCGGTCTCGGGTCCGTCGCCGTTTTCTCCGGCAATCTCAATCCTCCGTTTCAACTCCCTTAGCAGGTTGTCGTATTGGTCAGCGACGGATGACGGCATCCGAGAACGGAACTGACTCATCGGAAACGGCTTTGCGTTCGACAGTTTCTCCTTTGTGTATTCCGCGACGAACCCCCACTTCGCATTTCCGCTCTCCGCTTTCGACGCGGCGCGCTCCAGAAAGTTCGTCCCGAAACGGGCTGCCGCCACCCAAGCGAGAAGTTCCGCGCGGCGGGATCCTGTTTTCGTGCCTTCGATTTCTTCCTCCAGTCGTTCCAGCGGGACCGGCGTCAACGTCAGCGCCGCCGAGGCGGGCGTCGGTGGAATGACGTAGTACGGCTTGCAACACGGATTGTCCGGGAACCGGCCGTCCGCCCAGTCAAGCGCCGAAACGGGAACCCAGCTCGCGGATTTCGGTTCGACCGGATTTGTTGCGCACAACAGGTCGAGAAGGACGGGAACCGAAGCCTTGGAATGGATCCATCCGGCCGAAAAAACGGCGAACGGGTTCGAAATCAGGTTTTCGTCGTTGCCTTTCCGGAGCAGAGGAACCAACGCCTCGTCCACGGCGCGGTATCGGCCGAGCATCTCTTCGACGGACAACGCTTCGAATCCCGTCCGGCCTTGGACGGCGGCCGGCGCGGCGGCGAGGGCGAGGAGGACGAGGAGGAGGTCGAGGCGTTTCATTGCGGGCGGGGGCGGGGTCAGAGGTCGTCGAAGATGTCGTGCCAGGGCACGCCGTGGGCGGCGGCCGCCTTTTTCAGCTTCGCCCCGGCCGCTTCGGCCGCGTCGGTGGCGGCTTCGATTTCGGCCACCTCTTTCTCGGGTGGATCGATGAAGGCGGTTTCGCCCAGGCGGACCGTGATGTCGGTCATGCGCGCAACGGCGTCGATGGTTTCGCCGAACGCCTTGCGGAAGTCCTCGGGCGCGGCGGAGGCGTCGACGGCCCGCAGCGCCGCGAGGGCTTCGGTGGTCGCCGGTGCGAACGCGCCGTCCTTTTCCATCTTTTCCCGTGCGGCCGTCACGATCCGCAGCATTTCGTCGAGAACCGCCTTCACGGACGGGTCGGCGGGAACGGACGGGACGGCGTTCGTCTTCGGGGCTTCGTCCCCGTAGATGGCGACGGCGCCGCTGCCGTCCGCGTTGATCGCGAAGGACGTGCTGCGTTCCGGCTCGACCAGGCCGTCCGCGTCCGCGGGCAGCAGGACGAACCCCTCGGGCGCGGCGAGCGAGTTC
>JAFPUX010000243.1 GCA_017413145.1 Kiritimatiellia bacterium
GAGCGCGACGAGTGCCGCGCCGGCCGGGACGGCCGCGCCGAGCGCGATCGCGATCACCCGGATGTCGGGGCTTCCGGCCACCATCGCGCGGAGCGTGGCGGGGTCCAGGAAGTTGCCGTAGGGGGCGCAGACGCGGAGCGTCGACCAGACGAGCGGCGCGAGGCCCGCGGCCGCGCCGAGCGCGAGCGCGAGCGTGCAGCGCGCCGAGCCGTTGCGGAGGACGTCGAAGAGCGCGATCGGCACCGCGTAGAGGGCGAGCGTCGGGTGGAACGTGGCGGCCAGCCCGAGGCAGAGCCCCGTGGCGGCCGAAACGCGCGGATGCGGCCGTTTCGGATCGGACAGGAAGAAGGACAGCGCGAGCGCGACGGCGGCGAAGCCCGTCGCCGGGCCTTCCGCGTAGGGGCCGAACGCGAACCGGCCGATCCACGGGACGAGGAACATCCCGACGACCGTCAGGAGCATCCCCTGGATCAGCGCGAACAGCGTGAAGCCCGGCCAGCCCGACGCCATCAGCCCCCAAAGGACCGCGAAGAACCACGCGGTGAAGAACAGCGCGAGGGGCAGCTGGGGCAGGTGCGCGCGCTGCCACGGGAGGAACGGCTGGAAGAACGGGCGCGACTCGAACGTGGCGGGGTCGACCTGGTGCGCCAGGTCGCGGGTCTTGCGGTGGACCGAAGGCCGGTAGAGCAGGCTTTTCCGGACGTTCTCCGGAACCGCCGCGAACGCGTCGTCGCGGTAGACGAGCGGCGCGCCGTCCGCGAACGAGCGGGCGAGCGCGGTCTGGGCGGAGTCGTCGAGGCCGGTGAAGAACACGTCGCCGGACGGACGTCCGCGCGAGAGCCCGAAGAGCACGAGCGCGGCGACCGCCGCGAGGAACGCCCACCCGAGCGCCTTCGCGCGGCGCCGGGCGCGGGGCGGATCGGACGCGACCGCGGCCCGGAGCTCCGCGAAGGATTCCGCGAGGGGATCCCCTTCAGCCACGGGGCGGCTCCGTTTTTCCGGCGGTCTTTTCCGCCTCGCGCAGCCGTTCTTCGAGCAGCGCGAGGCGCTGGGCGATGCGGGCGATGTTGCGCTCGTTCTTCGAGAGCGTGCGGCAGATGACGAACACCGCGACCATGAGCGCGGCGAACGCCACCGCGGCCATCGTCGAGGCGTAGGTCATGCCGAAGTAGCGGTAGACCTTCTCGAGGACGACGGGGAAGCAGGCCAGGAGCAGGATGAGGAAGGACGGAATGATCCAAAGCAGCGCGTAGCCCTCCTTGAGCTGCGTGCGGCGGATCGATTCGAACGTCGCGCCCAGGAGAACGACCGCCCCGAAGACGGCCGCCGCGCGGATTCGGACGATCGGCGTGGCGCCGCGCAGCAGCGCCCAGGCGGACCAGAGGAGAAGCGCGGCGAGCGCCAGCGCCGACAGGACGCATAGGAACTTGCGGAGTTTCGTCGTTTTCATGGGCAACGCGGCCGATTCTGCCAGATGGCCGGCGGCGTGTCAACAGGATGGACAGGCGCGCGCGTTTCCGCTAGAATGCCGGACCCATGGACACCAACCCACCGGACGGCGCCGCGCCCGACGCCGGGGCGCAGGCCGCGGCCGCCAAGCTCAAGGGCGTGCGCGGCGGCGGCGGTTCGGCCGCCCGCAAGTACTTCGCGCTGACCTACGGCCCGATGCCGCGCTGGAAGGCGCTCCTGATGGAGCTGGTCGTCTTCCTCTTTTCCGGCACGCCCGGCGCCCTCGGCCTCTTCCTGCGCTCGAAGCTCTACCGCCCGTTTTTCGGCGCATGCGGACGCAAGGTCGTGGTCGGCCGCCACGTCACGCTGCGGCATCCGTCCAAGATCCGCCTCGGCGACGGCGTCGTCCTCGACGACAACTGCGTCGTCGACGCGAAGGGCGACGGCAACCGCGGCGTCTCGCTCGGCGACGGCGTCTACGTCGGCCGCAACACGATCGTCTACTGCAAGGGCGGCGACATCGAAATCGGCGCGAACGCGAGCCTGAGCGCCGACTGCATCGTCTTCTCCTCCAACCGTCTCTCGCTCGGCGCCGGGACCATGGTCGGCTCGTTCTCCTACCTGCTCTCCGGCGGCGAATACGACTGGACGTCGCCCGTGCCGTTCGCCGAGCAGAGCGGCATGGAGACGAAGGGCCCGCTGGAGATCGGCGAAAACTGCTGGATCGGCGCGCACGTCACGGTCCTCGACGCGGCCTCGATCGGACCGGGCACGACGGTCGGCGCCGGCGCGGTCGTCGCCTCTCCCCTGCCCCCGCGCTGCCTCGCGCTCGGCGTGCCGGCGCGTCCCGTCCGCGAACGTCCGCCGGAAACGCCGTCCGCATGAAGCTCCGCCTCCCCGCGCTCCCGCCGGCGCTGCGCGCGGCGCTGCCGACGCTCGCGCTCGCGGGACTGCTGCTGACGGGCCTGGCGAAGGTCTACAACAAGCAGGTCGGCATGTGGGCGGCCGCGGGGATCCGCAAGCAGACGGTCGTCCCGCTGCGCTGGCCGCTGACGGGGACGCTCTCCGGCGACGTCTTCGCCGTCGCGGCCGTCCTCGCCGTCGCGTTCTTCGCGGGCGGACGGCGCTTCCGCCGCGCGCTGCCGTGGCTGCTCGCGGCCGTCCTCGTCGCGGCGCAGGTCTCGTTCTGGCGGCTCGCGGCGCCGTCCGTCCTCGGTTCGTTCCCGTGGGCCGTCGACAACTCGTCGTTCCTCTTCCGCCTGCACGAAGTGCGCGCGATCTTCCCGGCGCTCGGAAGCTGGAACCCGTGGTGGAACGGCGGCATCGAGCACTACGTCGGCGCGACGAGCGGCATCCACGGCTTCGCGCTCCTGAACGCGCCGCTGCTGGCGGCGATGGAGCCGCACGAGTTCCTCGGGCCGTCGGTCTTCGCGTGGCTCTTCGTGCTGTTCCCGTGGATTTCGGCGCTCTCGTTGCGCGCGTGCGGCGCGCGCTGGACGGCCGCGCTGTGCGGCGCGCTCCTGATGACGGCGCTCACGCGCGGCGCGTTCTGCTTCTTCTGGCAGTGCGGCATTCTCGGGCAGTTCGTCACCGTCGGCCTCACGCCGCCGCTCGCGGCGCTCGGGTGGCGCCTTTCGACGCTGCGCCGCGGCTCGTGGCGGTCGGCCGTCGTGCTCGGCGCGCTCGCGTTCCTGACGTGCCTCTGGACGGCGGGCTCGATCACCTGCGTCGCGATGGCCGCGGGCTGCCTGTGCAACTCGGACCGCTGGACGGAAAGGCGCACGTGGCGCCGCCTCCTGCTCGCAGGCGGCGTCGCGTTCGCGCTGCTCGCGCCGTTCCTCTGGATCACGCTGTTCCCGTCGCGCGCGGTCGTGGACTTCGTCGGCTCCGCCGCGGAGGGGCTCGACCGCGCGACGAAACTCTTCAACACGTTCAACCAGCCGGGGCGCCGCATCCTCGAATGGCATCCGGTCCTGACGGCCTGGGGCCTCGGCGGCCTGTTGTTCCTCGCGGGGCGGCGCATGCGCCGCTGGTGGCTCGCCGGCGCGGCGGTCCTGCTCTCGGCGACCGCGCTGTGCGGGTTCAAGCCGCGGTCGGAATTCGACCGGCTCGCGTTCCAGACGGCCGCGTTCCTCTCGGTTCC
>JAFPUX010000244.1 GCA_017413145.1 Kiritimatiellia bacterium
CGACACTCCCGTCTACCGCATCTTCGGCCTCGGCGGCGCCGGCGGCCGCATCGCCGACGCCGTCGTCGCCCGCACGGCCGGCCGCCTCGCCGGCGGCGCCGTCGACACGGACGCCGGCGCGCTCGAAGCGCTGTCCTACTGCCGCCCGCTGCTCTTCGGCAAGACCCGTTTCTCCGGGCTCGGCTCGGGCGGCGACGTCTCCGCCTCCCACATGTCCGCGCAGGAGGCCCGCTCCGCGATTTCGCGCGAGCTGGACGGCACGTCCGTCGCGGTCGCGGTCGCCGGCCTCGGCGGCGGCGCGGGCGCCGGCGCGCTGCCCGTCCTGCTCAAGCTCGCGGACGAGCGCAACGTCCCCGTCCTCGTGCTCGCGATCTCGCCCTTCTCGATGGAGGGTCCCGACCGCGTCCGCGCCGCCAGCACCGCCCTGCGCGCGATGGACGGCCTCGGCACCGCGCGCATCCTGCTTTCCAACGACGACCTCGCGCCCGCCGCGCTCGGGCTTTCGCTGCCGGAGGCCTTCGACCGCGCGACGGACGCCGCCGCGAGCGCCCTTTCGCTGCTCTGGAAGATGTCCGCCCTCCGCGGCTACCTCAACCTCGCGCCCGCCGACGTCGTGCAGCTGCTCCGCAACGGCCGCGGCACCGTCGACTTCGGCCGCGCCCGCGCAACGGGCCCGCGTCGCTTCTCGGAGGCGACCGACGCGCTCTGGAACCAGCCCGGTCTCGGACTCGCGAACAAGGCCGCCGGCGCCAAGGCCGCCCTCGTGTGCGTCCTCGGCGGTCCCGACCTGCGCCTGCAGGAAGTCGGCGACGCCGCGACCGCCGTCTCCGCCATGCTGCCCTTCGGCACGCCCGTGAACGTCTCCACGGTCGTCGACCCCGAAGCCGCCGGCTGGCTCGAAATCGTCGTCCTGCTCTTCCGCCGCTGGGCTTCGCCCGACGCCGCCGGCGAAGCCGCTCCCGCGGCTCCCGCCGGCGGCCGCTTCGCCGACACCGCCGCCACGCTCGAAGCGGGCGAGAACCTCGACGTCCCCACCTTCCTCCGCCGCCGCATCCACATCGACGTGGACTGAGAAGCGGAACAGCGACCATCCGACCATTCGACCATCCGACCATCGGACCATCAGACCATGAAATGGACCGTCCGCAAATTCCGCCAGTGCAAGGGCGGCGAGCCCCTCGGGCTCGTCACCGCCTACGACTTCCTCACCGCGCGCATGGCGCACCGCGCCGGCGTGCCGCTCGTTCTCGTCGGGGATTCGCTTTCCACGACCGCGCTCGGCCACGCCACGACCATTCCGGCGACGATGGACGTCATGGTCCACCACGCCGAAGCCGTCCGCCGCGGCGCGCCCGACGCGATCGTCGTCGGCGACATGCCGTTCCTCTCGTATTCGACCGTTCCCGACGCGCTCCGCAACGCCGGCCGCTTCCTGCAGGAGGCGGGCTGCGACGCCGTGAAGATCGAGGGCGGCGTCGCCAAGGCCGGCGTCATCCGCGCGCTCGTCGAGGAGGGCATCCCCGTGCAGGCGCACATCGGCCTGCAGCCGCAGTCGGTGAAGAGCACCGGCTACGCCGTGCGCGGCCGCACGCCGGAGGACGCCGCCGCGCTCGAGGCGGACCTCGACGCGGTCGCGGCCGCCGGCGCGTTCTCGGTCGTCTTCGAGTGCGTCGTTCCCGAGGTCGCCGCCGCGCTCACCGCGCGTACCGACATTCCAACGATCGGCGTAGGCTCCGGCTCCGCCTGCGACGCGCAGTACCTGGTCCTCGCGGACCTGCTCGGCCTCGGCGACGGCCCGGCGCCCAAGCTCGCCAAGGCCTACGCGCATCTCGCGGACGACGCCGTCGCCGCCATCTCGCGCTACCGCGAGGAAGTCGCTTCCCGGGCCTTCCCCGACGCTTCGCACGTCTACTCGTAATCTTCCGGGCCCGTAGCTCAGTCGGTCAGAGCAGGGGACTCATAATCCCTTTGTCGCAGGTTCAAGTCCTGCCGGGCCCACCAGTTCCCGCCCGCGCGGCGCGCCGCCGCGCGGGCGTTGCCATTTTTCCCGGAAAGGCGTAGAATCGGCCACCACTGCACACGCAACGCACGACCCTCCCATGAAAGAAGAAATCAAGAACGTCCTCGTCGTCAACTCCGGCTCCTCGTCCCTCAAGTTCACGCTCTACCGCATCGAAGGCGAGAAGCGCCTCGCCAACGGCCTCGTCGAACGCATCGGTTCGGAGAACGCCAACATGGTCTACCGCCGCGGCGACGAACCGAAGTCCGAGCACGCGGTGCAGGCGCGCGACCACGCCGAGGCGCTGCAGCTCGTGTGCAAGGCGCTCACGGATCCCGCCACGGGCGTCCTGGCCTCGCTCGAGGACGTCGACGCGATCGGCCACCGCGTGCTGCACGGCGCGGACCTGTTCAAGGAGGCCACGCCCGTCACGCCCGAGACGCTCGCCGGCATGAAGTCGCTGATCCCCTTCGGCCCGCTCCACATGCCGCCGAACATCGGCGGCATCGAAGCGTGCCAGAAGATCTTCCCCGGCGTCCCGAACGTGGCGGTGTTCGACACCGCGTTCCACCAGACGATGCCGCCCTGCGCCGCGCGCTACGCGATCCCGGACGAGTTCCGCACGAAGTACGGCATCCGCAAGTACGGCTTCCACGGCACGTCTCACCACTTCGTGACGCTCGCCGCGGCCGAGTTCCTCGGGAAGCCCGCGGACAAGGTCAACCTCGTCACCTGCCACCTCGGCAACGGCTCTTCGCTCGCCGCGATCAAGAACGGCAAGGTCTACGACACGACCATGGGCCTCACGCCGCTCGCGGGCGTCGTGATGGGCACGCGCTCGGGCGACATCGACCCGGCGGTCGTCCTGGAGCTCGTCCGCAAGGGGATGACCGCGGACGAAATCGACGCGCTCCTCAACAAGAAGTCGGGCCTGCTCGGCGTCGGCGGCATCGGTTCCGGCGACATGCGCGACATGGTGAACGCCGCCGCGGCCGGCACGGAGACGGCCGAGCTCGCGCTGGAGATGTGGGCCCACCGCATCGTGCAGTACGTCGGCGGCTACTTCGCCCTCGTCGGCGGCGCCGACGCGATCGTCTTCACCGGCGGCATCGGCGAAAATTCCCGCCCGGCCCGCGCGCGCATCCTCTCGCGTCTCGCGTGCCTCGGCGTCGACTTCGACGAAGAGGCGAACGCGACCAAGTCCGGTCCGTGCTACCTCTCGAAGCCCGGTTCCAAGGTCGCCGCGATCGTCATGCCGACCGACGAGGAGCTGATGATCGCCCGCGAGACGTACGCCCTCGCGTCGAAATAGCAGCCGGACGCCGGCGGCGCGGCTTTCCGCGCGGGGACGCCCGGTCCCCGCGCGGAATTCGTTTTTACTTGCCGCTCCGGGCGAGGGCGGCGCGCTCCTCGCGTTCCAGCGCGTCGTGGAGCTTGAGCATGAGCCCCGTGAGAGCGGCGGTTTCCTCCGGCTTGAAGACCGACATCGTCCGCTGGACGAGCTTGACGTAGTCCGGCTCGGTGCGTTCGAGCTCGGCGCGGCCCTTCGCGGTGAGGGAGACGGCGTTGAGGCGCTTGTCGCCCTTGACGCCCTTGCGCACGACGAGCCCCGCCTTCTCCATGCGGCCGAGGAGTCCGGTGAGGTCGGACTTGTCGACGAGCAGCCGCTCGCACAGCTCCTTCTGCGCGAGCGGGCGGCCGGCGACCTTGAGCACGACCATCGCGTTGAACTGCGTGTCCGTGACGGCGTGGGCGCGGAAGAACGCGCGGGCGGCCTTCTTGAGCTTGAGCCCGCTCCACCAGACGCCCATCAGGGCCTCGTGCGCGGGGTTGGCGAATTTGTTGATCTCGTTGTAGTGCATGGCGCTCGGCGCTCCTTTTCGTTTCCTTGCGTGCCGGGAACGCGGTGAAGGATATCACGTTACGGTTCGCGAATCAACCGTAAAATCCGCGCGCCGCCCGTTCCGGAACGGATCGTCGCCGGAGCCCCGTCCGCCTACAGCGCGTACTTGCCGGAGGCGGTGTCGCGGCCGCGGGTCATCCACTTGCCGTTGGTGAAGTCCGGATAGTACACGGGCGCCGAGCCGAGCGCGATCGACTGCTCGGAGAGCGCCGTCGTCGCCATCCAGGCCGCCACGTCGTAGACGTCGATCGGCGTCGGACGCCCCCCGCGGATCGCGTCCGCGAACGCCGCGAGCACGAGGCCGTCCATTCCGCCGTGGCCGCCGACGACGCCGCGCTTGATGTAGTCGCGCCAGATCGGGTGCTCGTACTTGCGGCGGTACTTCTCGACGGGGTCCCAGTGGTGTTCCTCGTAGGGGTTGCCGGCCGCGTCGAGCGGATGCGTGACCTTGCTGACGCCCTCGACGTAGATGCCGCCGGCGTCCGCGTCCCAGCAACCGCGCGTGCCCTGGATGACGCCGTGGCGCGAATACGGGCGCGGGAGCGACACGCAGTGCGTGAGCGAGATCAGCTGGCCGCGGGCGCACTTGATGACGGTCGTCACGACGTCGCCCATCGCGAAACGGGCGTCGCCCCACTTGCCGTCGTGGCCGTAGGTCGCCACGGCGTCGGCGGCGAACCCGCCCGGGCGCGACGCGGTCGACGTGAGCGAGAGGAACCGGTTGCCGCGGTTGATGTCGAGCGTCTTGGCGATCGGGCCGAGCTGGTGCGTCGGGTAGAGGTCGCAGTTGCGGAAGAAGTTGTGGACGGAGCGCTCGTTGCGCGCTTCGAGGCCGTGCCCCATCTCGGCGAGGCAGTGCTGGTAGCCGCCCTCGGCGTAGACCGTCTCGCCGAAGAGCCCCTGGCGGACCATGTTCAGGACCATCAGCTCGTCGCGGCCGAAGCAGCAGTTCTCGAGCATCATGCACGAGACGCCGGTCTTCTCGGCGGCGTGGACGAGCTGCCACAGCTCTTCGATCGACGACGCGCCGCCGACCTCGATGGCGGCGTACTTGCCGGCGGACATCGCCTCGGCGGCGAGGGCGAGGTGGGAGTTCCAGGACGTCGGGATGAGGACGCCCTCGACGGACGGGTCGGCGATGAGCCCGGCCGCGTCGGAGTAGGTCTTCGGCGCCGGCTTGCCGTTGCGGCGGAAGATGCCGAGCATCTTCTCGACCCGGTCCTTCCGGACGTCGCAGATCGCGGAGACCTCGACGCCGTCGAGGTCCTTCATCGCGGCCACGAGGCTCTCGCCGCGCGGTCCGAGGCCGATCATGCCGAGATGGACCGTCCTGGGCGCCCTGCGGACCGCCTTCGCGGCCGCCGTCTTTGTTTTGGTTGCGTTCATGGCGCGGGATTATACGCATCGGCCGCTCCGCGGGCAACGAAAAACGCAAGCCCGGCCCGGCTCGCGCCGGTCGCCCGCTCGCGCGCGCGGGCACGGCGGCGGCGGTGTGCTAGACGCCCAGAAAGGCCCGGAAGGCGGAAACGAGGGAGCGGGCCTTTTCTTCAGTCGGGCTTTCGGCGCAGACGCGGAGGAGGGGCTCGGTGCCGGAGAAGCGGCAGAGCGTCCAGTCGCCGCTTTTGAAGTAGACCTTGCAGCCGTCCTCGTAGCCGACGCGTTCGATTTCTTCGTCGAAGGACGGGAGCTTCTTTTCTTCCAGTAGGAGACGCTCGACGGCGGCCTTGCGGTCCGCGTCCTCGAAGCGGATGGCGTCCTCGGCCATGCGGAAGGCGCCGAAGCGCGCTTCGAGGTCGTCGACCAGCTCGGACGGCGACTTGCCGGTGACGCTCACCATCTCCGCGAAGAGCGAGGCGGCGTAGGTGGAGTCCTTGCCGTGGATGTGCCCGCGCACGGTGAGGCCGCCGGAAGACTCGCCGCCGAGGACGGCGTCCGTTTCGTCGATCTTCGCGGAGACGTGCTTGAAACCGACGGGGACTTCGTGGCATTTCTCGCCGAAGCTCTCCGCGATGCGGTCGAGCATGTGCGTGGTGGCGACGTTGCGGACGACCGGACCCCGCCACCCCTTGCACCGCACGAGGTAGTCGTAGAGCATGCAGAGGATTTCGTTCGCGGAGACGTATCGGCCGGTGCGGTCGATGATGCCGAGGCGGTCGCCGTCGCCGTCCATCGCGATGCCGAGGTCGTAGCCGCCCTTCACGACGGCGTCCGCGAGGGAGGAGAGGCTCTTCGGGTTGGGCGCGGGCATCTGTCCGTCGAACCACGCGTCCTTGTTCATGTTCATCGTGTCGATGGTGCACCGCGCGGTGTAGAACACGACGAGCAGCGGGTACGCGCCCGAGCCGTGCATCGTGTCGAAGAGGACGCGCAGGCCGCGTTCGCGCAGCGCCGCGAGGTCGAGGCGCGAGAGGATCGAGTCGATGAAGGGATTGAACGGGTTCTTCGGGTAGGTGACGCGCCCGGCGGCGACGGCGTCCTCGAACGGGAGGAAGTCCGGCGTCCCGGCGGGAAGGGCGTCGACGAGCTCCTCCACGCGGCGGGTCGTCTCGGGCGGCGCGTCGCGTCCCTCCGCGACGACGAGCTTCACGCCGTCGTAGCGGGCGGGGTTGTGGCTGGCGGTGATCTCGATGCCGAAGTGCAGGCCGCGGTTCATCACGGTGAACATGACGAGCGGCGTCGGCGCCGAGCGGTTCATGAACCAGACGTCGACGCCGCCCGCGGCGAGGACCTCGGCGGTCCAGCGCGCGGCCGGCTCCGAAAGGAACCGGCGGTCGTAGCCGATGACGACGGGCCGGTCGGCCTTGCCCTGCTCGCGCATGAGCGCGAGGATGCCGGCGGCGACCCGCCTCACGTTCTCCCGCGTGAAGTCCTCGCCGATGACGGCCCTCCAGCCGCCGGTTCCGAAACGGATCATCCTACTTGTAGACCGGGCCGAGGTAGGCGCAGGCGCGGAAGTCGTCGCCGCCGAAGCGGTCCCACATCGTCGGGCGGAAGACGTCCTCCTTGGCGACGTTGTGCATGTCCACGGGGATGCGCAGCATCGCGTTGAAGGTCAGGAAGTCCGCGCCGATCAGGCCCAGCGACGAGCCGTCGTGGTTCGGGCCGATGCGGTTCATGTATTCGAACGACGTCATCCCGCGCGGCATCCAGTGCGTCTCCGGCCACGTCGGGTCGGTGATCGCGCCGATCTTGTCGCCCACCGCCTTCGGCAGCTCCACCGTCTCGCCCTCGACGACGGAGCACGTCATCGTGTCGCCGACGCAGTTGTAGCGGTAGCTCGTCATCGGGAGCCCGCCCGGCGTGCGGAAGTGGCTCGAGAGGCCGTCGCCCGGGAAGTAGGTGAGGTCCGCGCCCATGTAGGTGACGCTCTTGCCGATCTCGGCGGCGAGCTTCTGCTGCGCCTTCTCGCTCGCGCGGAGCTTGACCATGACGTCCTGGATCGGGGTCGTCTTCGGGCAGCCGACGATCTTGTAGAGGTCGACGGCGTATTCGAGCGCGGCGGCGCCGGAGTTGCGCTTGTCGATGATGCCGCGGGGGCAGATCTTAGAGACGTCGGTGCCGGTCGCCTTCTTGATCGAGGCGGGCGTCCAGTTGGTTCGGATGTCCGCGAACATCTGGCTCATGCCGCCGGAGAGCAGGTGGCCGACGGCCATGCCGATGCCGTTCTTGCCGTCGTTCTCGGTGGCGACGACGTAGGGCGCGCGGAAGCCGTTCCAGTCGACCATCGAGTTGAGGATCGACTCGCAGACGTCGAAGTTCGGGTTGCCGTCCGTCCACTGGCGCTGGCCCTGCGTGCCGGCGGCGATGGCGTTGTAGCCCTGCGCCCACTCGACGTGCTTGTAGCCGGGGACCCACGAGGGCGTGCGGCGCGCGAGCTTGGCGTTGCCCTGCATGAGGTCGCGCACGAGGATCGCCTCGCGCAGGCACTGGCGGATGAGCTCGTCCTCCGGGAGCGGGCGCGGAAGCTTGCCGTTGTTCTTGTTCCCGTAGACGATCTTGAACGTCTTCTTGAACCACTCGCAGGCGCGCTTGAGCTCGTCGTTGTCGTAGAACTTCTCGCCGATGCGCGTGTGCAGGCCGCTCATGTCGAACGAGCAGGAGCCCATGCCGAAGGTGTGGAGCATCACGTTGCGGCGGAGGTCCGATCCGATGATGCC
>JAFPUX010000245.1 GCA_017413145.1 Kiritimatiellia bacterium
CGCCCGCCGCGTGCGGCGGCGTGCCGACCGTCCCGCAGGTGATCGGGCGCGACCCGGCGTCGCTCCGCGCGGCCGCGGCCGTGCTGCGCGACATGGGGTACGGCCGCATGGACCTGAACTGCGGCTGCCCGTGGAAGTTCGTCGCGAAGAAGGGCCGCGGCTCGGGGCTGCCCGAGGACCCCGACGCCCTCGCGCGCATGCTCGAGGCGGGCTGCGAGGCGATGCCGGGCGGGTTCTCCGTCAAGATCCGCCTCGGCCGCCGAACGCCCGACACGCTCGCGAAGCGCGCGGAGCTGCTGAACGCCTTCCCGCTCGCCGCGCTGACCGTCCACCCGCGCACCGGCGAGCAGATGTACGAGGGCCGCGCGGACGAGGACGCCTTCGCCGCGGTGCTGCCGCTCCTGAAAATGCCGGTCGTCTACAACGGCGACGTCGCCACGCCCGCCGACGCGCTCCGCATCCGCGCGCGGTTCCCGTCGATCGCCGGTATCATGGTCGGCCGCGGCGCGTGCGCGAACCCCGCGCTCTTCTCCGAGATCCGCGCCGCGTTCGAGGGGCGTCCCGCGCCGTTCTCCGGCGAGGAAAAGCGCGCGCGGGCGGCGGCCTTCGCGGAGGAGCTCTCGGGCATCTACGCCGCGCAGCTCTTCGGTCCGGCGCCGCTGCTCGGCCGGCTCAAGGAGCTGTGGGGCTGGCTGCACCGCTCGTTCGAGGACGGCGACGACGGCCTGCGCCGCATCCAGCGCGCCCGCACGCCGGACGAGCTCGCCGCCGCCGTCCGCGCGCTCGTCGGCTGACGCGCCGCGAGGTTGCCGCGCGGGCGGGGCATGTGGTAGAATGCGGGACGTTCCGCACGAACGAACCGCCATGAAGAAATTCATCCACGAAGACTTCCTCCTTTCGAACAAGGCCGCGCGCGAGCTCTACCACGGCTACGCCGAAAAGCTCCCGATCATCGACTACCACTGTCACCTGCCGCCCGCGGAGATCGCCGGCGACAAGCGCTGGGCGAACATCGCCGAGGTCTGGCTCGGCGCCGACCACTACAAGTGGCGCGTCATGCGCACGGACGGCGTCGACGAGCGCTTCGTCACCGGCGACGCGCCGGCGCGCGAGAAGTTCCAGAAGTTCGCCGAGGCGATGCCGCACGCGCTGCGCAACCCGATGTACCACTGGTGCCACCTGGAGCTCGCGCGTTACTTCGGCATCGACGACCTGCTCCTGTCCGGCGAAACCGCCGAGGCGGTCTGGGAGCGCGCGAACGCCGTCGTCGCGCAGCCCTGGTTCTCCGCGCGCGGCCTGATCTCGCGCTCGAACGTCGAGGCGCTCTGCACGACGGACGACCCCGGCGACGCGCTCGAGCACCACGCCGCCGTCGCCGCGGACGCGTCGTTCAAGACGAAGGTCCTCCCCGCGTGGCGCCCCGACAAGGGCTTCGCGATCGGCTCGACCGCCGCGTGGAACGCGTGGGTCGACCGTCTCGTCGCCGCGGCGGACGCGGACATCGCGACGTTCGACGACTTCCTCGCGGCGTTGCGCAAGCGCCACGCGTTCTTCGCCGAATGCGGCTGCAAGATCTCCGACTACGGCCTCAACGCGGTCCTCGCCGAACCCTGCACCGACGCCGAGTTGCGCGCGATCTTCGCCAAGGCGCGCGGCGGCGCGGCCGTGTCGCCGGAGGAGGAGGCGAAGTTCCGCTCGCGCCTGCTCGTGCTCTGCGGCGAGATGGACGCGGAGACCGACTGGACCTGGCAGCTGCACTTCAACGCGCTGCGCAACAACAGCACGCGCATCTTCCGTTCCGTCGGGCCCGACGCGGGCGTGGACTCGATCGGCGACTGGCCGGTCGCGGCGCCGCTTTCGCGCATCCTCGACGAGCTCGACGCCAAGGACCGCCTCCCGCGCACGATTCTCTACTCGCTCAACCCGCGCGACAACGAGATGCTCGTCGCGATGGCGGGCAATTTCGTCCGCGGGCCGTTCCCGGGCAAGGTGCAGGTCGGCTCCGCGTGGTGGTTCAACGACCAGATGGACGGCATGCTGCGCCAGATGGAGGCCGTCTCGCAGCTCGGGCTGCTGCACCGCTTCGTCGGCATGCTCACCGACTCGCGCTCGTTCCTCTCCTACACGCGCCACGAATACTTCCGCCGCATCCTCTGCGACCTCCTCGGCCGCGACATCGAGCGCGGCGTCCTGCCGGACGACCTTCCGCTCGCCGGATCGCTCGTCCGCGCCGTCTGCCACGACAACGCCGCGGCGTTCTTCGGCCTCTAGCGCCGCGCGGACGCGACCTGGGCGAGCTACGGTAGCGCGTCTATGCCGACGCGCGGCCGTGCCGCGCGCGGGGACGGCTTAACCGTAGACGTCGTCGTGCGAACCGATGTCGAGCAGGACGATTTCGCGGTCGCGCACGATCACACGGAGAACGATCCGGTAGGAGTAGGTCAACCGGACGGCCTGCTTGCCCTCGAGAGCGCCGTGCAGGGCGTGGAGCCGGAGCGATGGATCGAACGGATCCGATTCCAATTTGTGCAGGACTTCCGAAAGAGTATTCCGGAGGGCCGGCCGGGTCCGGAGAAACTTCTTGGCCGTCCGGACGAACGTTTCGGTCCAGACGAGGACGTAGGCGGCGTCCATCGCTCAGTCTCCGGCGAGAACGGCCGTCAACTCATCCGCCGTCCCGCGCGTGACGCGTCCTGCGCGTACGTCCTCCTCGGACGCCGCAACGCGCGACAGCGTCGCCGCGTCTTCGAGTTCGCGGAACGCATCGAACGAGAGCAGCACGTAAGAGGGACGGTTGTTGCGGATGAGGCAAAGGGGACCTTCGGCGAGTACATCGTCGAACGCGCCGACGCCTCTCCTCTTGATTTCTGGTGCGGGTGCCGTGAGCATGGGATTCTTCCTTCGTATCGGGAACAAGACCTGATTCTAGTCTGGAATCTAATCCGAAGTCAAGTCCAATTCTCAGCACCGGCCGCCGAGGTGGCCAACACCTCCTCTATTCCTCCTTCAGCGAAACCTTCACCCGGAAGAACCGGCTGTTGTCGTTCCGTTCGCCCCACGGTCCGCCGGGAGCGAGGGCGCCTTGGACCGCGTAATCCCGGTCCGCGCTCCCGCCCTTGAGAATCGAAACCTCCGGCACGCCGCCCGCCATGGAAATGGTCGCCACGAGATCGTCGTCCGGGTCTTCCGGATCGAGGTCCGCCACGTAGCATTCCCACACCGGCCGTCCGTTTGCCGCCGTGGCCGTCGCCGCGGCTTCGCGGTCGCCGCCCGCCGCGGCCAGCGCGGCGGACGCGTTCGCCTCGATCCACGAGGTCGGGATCGCGACTCCTTCCACGACGACGGTTCCGGCGGAACCGCCCCCCGACCACGAAACCCGGTCGATGTAGGCGCAATCGTTTCTCGTCGACTCGGTGCCCGCATTCCAGAATTCGAACCGGACCACGTGCGTTCCTTCACCGGATATCTCGAGCGTTTCCCGCGACCAGTCCGAACCGGGTTCATACGAATCCAGCCATGTTCCGTCAAGCAGGACGTCCACACCGGCGTTTCCGGCGGCATCCGCTTTCCAAGACCATGAAAACGTTCCCGTTCCGGAAACCGTCGTTTGCAACGCACTGACCTCCGATCCGCCGAGAACGCTTCCGCTTTTCGCCGCGTCCACCCCGTCGTCCGATACGTCGGTTTGCGGATACCACGCCGCATCGCCGTCCGTCGTCCATGCAAGGCCTGGCGCGTCGAGCGCCTTTTCGAGCGTCAGTTCGCTGATTCCGACGGTCGCTCGAATCGTGCGAGGCCGGTCCGCGACGAACCGGAGAACAACCCCTTCGACCGAAACGCCGTCGACGTCTCCTTCGATGGCAATCGAACACGGGGTCGAATCCGGGACGATTTCGACGGCCACCGCCGTGCCTTCGGGAATCCATCGCGTCCCGAAACCGGATGTGCCGCCCGAAACAGACACTTCGCACCGGAAATCCGTCCGCCAAGTCCAGACGACGGAAGACTCTTCTTCGATCGTGAACGCAAGATTCGTTCCGGTTCCGATCTCCGGAACGCTGCCCGTTCCCGTCCATCCCGTGCAAACACGTCGGACGCCGCCGGCGTCTTCCGGCGCCGCCACCGAAGCGGACACGGCGTCGCCGAAGCGAAGGGAATGCGATCCGGCAGCGGGAACGGAAGTTCCGTAGGCGCTTGTCACGGAAAGGACGGTTTCGGGGCTCCATGCGACGTTCCGCACGGCCGCGGCGTCATCTCCCGTTGCGTCGCCCGTTCCGCGTTCGTATGTCCAGCGGAAGACGTGTTCTCCCGGTTCCGAAACGTCGACCGCGACTTCGCTCCAGTCCGGCGACCGGGTGATGCTTTTTTGTTGTGCCCCGTCGACGTAGAGGCGGCAATAATCGCCGCGGCCGGCCGAAACCTTCCACGAAAAGGCCAGTCTGCCTTTTCCTTCGACGGGCAATTCGAGCCAACACGTTTCCCCTTTGGAAACCGGACCGCTCGTCCACTCGGCAGAATCGTTCCCGCCGCTCCGGGTCCATTCCGAAGAGCCGCCCGTCGACCAGTCTCCCCCCTTCGCGGTCATCGAGAGAGGGAGAGAACGCGCATCGGAGAGTCCCGACGGAGCCGCGACCGAAACCGACACGGAATACTCACGCCCGAACGGGATTCCGTCGAGAGTCAACTCGACGGCGCGAGGTTCGGTCAAACGGACGCTTGTCGACGAGATACCCGCGATCTTGACCGTGACCGTAGCCTCTTCGTTTCCGGCTCCGAGCGACGTCACGTCGATCCGGACCGTTGCCGAACGGGGTGGTCTCGCCACGACGGACGCAGACGAGATCACGGGCAGGTCGACCGATGTCCAACGGACGATCTCGCACGTGTCGACCAACCGGACCGACGACCGGATTTCCTCTTCCGACAACGTGCAGTCACGGTGGAGAAACAGCTTTTCAAGTCCCGTGCAATGGATCAGGGCCTGTTCCCCGATCGACGTGATTCCGGCCGGAATCATGAGAGTCTTCAATTCCGTGCAGTTCGCGAACGCGCCTTTTTCGATGCCGACGACCGGCCATTCGTCAATATCTTCCGGGATTCGGATGTTTCCGTCCACGGGCGGAACGATGTTCTCGATCGTCGCATTGCCGGACTCGTCCACGTAAAACGTCCAGGCGGCGCCGTAGGCGTTCCGGCTCACCCGTATTCGGACCTTGGCCGCCGACCGCATCCCGGCGGCCTTCAGCGTGCCTCGGGTCAACGGGCTCCCTTCCATCAGGTAAACGGTCGACAACGGGCAAATAGACGATTGCGTCGAAACGGTGTTTTTTCCGAACACGTAGGATCCGAGACTTGTAACGCTGGCCGGAATCGTGATTGTTTTCAGGCCTTGACATCCATAAAAAGCGTAATCGCCGATGGATTGGACGTTGTTTCCAAGCGAGATGTTCGTCAAACTTGAATACTCGCGAAACTGATGGCCCCTGATTTCCGAGATTCCGTTTCCAAGCGAAAGACTGAGGAGTTGTTTGCCAAACGTCGGACATGTCATCACCCCGTTTCCGAGAACGACGTCCAATAGACCGTCGCAAGACTCAAAAGAGGCCTGCAGATTCGTCACGCTGTCCGGAATCGTGAGCGACGTCAACCCGGAACTCGAGAAAGTGTCGCAAATGGAAACAACTCCGTCAGGAACGACGTACCCGCCCTCTTTCCGGGCCGGGTAAGCGACAAGGATCGTCTTGTCTTTCGAAAACAGAACGCCGTCGATGGCTCGATAAAACGCGTTGCCGTTGTCAACATTGAAACGAACCAAATCCGGACAATGCCCAAAAGCGTCGAGGCCGACATCTTCAACTCCGTCGCCAATTGCAATCTCCGCCAACCCAGAACAACCGTAAAACGCAAAAGCCCCGATGCGGGTCACGACGTCCGGGATGACGAGATTCGTTATGCTTTCGCCATTGAAAACCAATTTGGCGGAACAACAGAACGGACTGGCCGTGGCTCCGCCAAACGAAATACCGCACCAACCGGCTAAATCGGAAACGCAAACGTTTGTCAATCCGTAACAGTCCAAGAACGCATCATTCCCGATTCTTTTCACCGTATCCGGAATCGAGATTTTTCGCAATCCGGAATTGCTGAACTCGTTTTCCGTTATTTCGGTCCAAGAAGAAGGAAGGTTCAAAGAGATAGCGGCACTGCAGTTCTTGAATGCCCAGTGGCCTATGCTTTCTACGCCATCCGGCATTTCGAAAGACGAGATGTTCGGACAGTCGGCGAATGCTGAGTTTTCAATGCGTTTCAATTGGTTTGGTAGCTTGACGGCGTGAAGATACGTACAACCTTCAAAAGCGGAGGATCCGATCGTTGTCACCGGCATGTCGTTAATGCTGTCCGGGATTTCGATCTTGCTGATGTTGATGGGCTCCAGTTCCGAAGCTCCGTAAATGACGATTTCCCCGTTTCGGACACCATAGGAATAATCCTCCGCCGAGGTGAGTTCGGTTTTCGCGCTCGCAATCGGTTCTACTAAGGCAATGATTGCGACAAGCATGGAGTGTTTTACGGATTTCATGACTGGAAATTGGCTTTGTTGTGGACGATTTCGCTATTTCCGGCGAACAATTGAGTCCGTACCGTTATTTCGCAACCAATAGATCAAGCGTAGTCGATACGCCGTTCAAAACATCATCGTTGGTTGTCTTCTTGTCTGCGTCAGGCATGTCGTGAAAATGGTTGGTTCGGATCGTTACGCTCGGGCGAGATGGTTCCCTGCCACTTGCCGCTGGAAGCTGCGGTCTTCTGCGGAGCGAGGGTCGGGGTTTGGAGAACCCGATGCCGGAATCTCGGGTTCCGGGATCCCGGATTCCCGCGCAGGAGAAAACTACCACACCCCGGCCTCCGCCGCAAGCGGATTCCGAAGTGGAACCAACTCTTCACTTGCCGCCGCCGTTGCCGGTCTTACGCGCCGCGCGGAACGCTTGCGGGGGACGCGGAGCCTGTGCTAGACTCCGGGTCCATGCGAACCACGAACCGTTCCGCCCTTCTCGCCGCCGCGATCGTCTTCGCCTGCACGGCCGCCGCCGCGCAGACGAACGAGCCGCCGGAGGCTGCGCCGCCCGCCGCGCCGGCCGAGGTGGCGGAGGCCGCGCTGCGGGACAACATCCCGTCGCTGGCGTTCGAGGCGGCGACGAACGCGCTGGAGGCGGCGGAGACGCCGGAGGCCCGCGAGCGGGCCTTCGAGCTCGCGGCCGCCGCGCGCGAGCGGACCGCGGCGCCGGCGGACATGCTCGCGTGGCTCGACGCGGAGTCC
>JAFPUX010000246.1 GCA_017413145.1 Kiritimatiellia bacterium
ACCGCAAGCCCTCGCCGGCGTATCTGCTGGAGCGCATCGCCGACGACGGCCTCGACCCGGCGCGCTGCCGGACGGTCGGCGACAAGGTCTCGGACCTCGAATGCGGCCTCGCGGCCGGCGTCCCCGCCGTTCTCGTCGCGCGCGGCGCCACCGGCGCGCCCCGCGAGGACGCCGCGGCCTTCGCCGCCGCGCACGGCATCCCCGTTTTCCCGTCTCTCGCCGCCGCGGTCGACGCCATTCTCGCCGCCGCCACGTGATTTCTTCTCGGCTCCGCTACGCCGCCGCCCGGAAAGGCCCTTCCCGGTCCGGCATGCCGAGCCTGTCCCCGCCCCGCACGGCATAGAGTCCGTCGGCCAATTCCGTTTTGGGGACAGGCTTCCGCAATTCCGCCGCCAGCCGTACCATTGACTCCTTCGATCCGATCGCGCCACCCCGCCACAGCGCGGTTTCCTCGGAGTACGCCCGCTCTGCTTTCTTGCAAGCCTGTCCCCCTGCCAGCCGCACGCCGAGCGTTGCCAGGTCGACACCATCCGGCAACCGTCCCGACACCGTGCCCGGTCGCCGGCGCTCCAACTGCTCCTCATACATCATCAGCGCTTCCGCCGTCGACCGGGGAAGCCTGTCCCCCTGCGCCAGTTGCACGAGCCGTACGATTCCCTTTTTTGCAAGCCCGTCTCCGCGTTTGGCGAGGGCATAACCCGACCAGGCGTAGTTGGCGGCAGTCTTGCAACACCCCGCCACGAAGGGATTGGCGGCAACATAGCTGCCGACCGAATAGAGGGCGTTCCATTCCGTGGCGACAAGCACGCTGTGGAAGCGTGTTTCCCAGACCGTCCCCGTATGACCCGTCTGCCGATTGAACGCACGCGAGAAGTTTTCTTTGAACGTCTTTACGAATTCACCCAGGTCGTACATGCGTCGCATCAGCTTCGCCTTCGATTCCTCCACTCGAGACGACTCGCCCTTTTCCATCCACTTGGTCCAGCTTTTCAGAAGTCTGTCCCCGCGTATCTCGCCGTACAGCGCCCGAACGCGGCGCTCGAGTTCGTCGTCGGGGACGGGCTTCGTTTCCGGAACGCGGACGAGCAGATGGAAGTGATTGCCCATGAGGGCGAAGTCGAGCAGCTCGACGCCGCTGAAGGTGGCGGCGCGATGCAACAGATCGAGGGCGAAGTCTTCGCGCCCGCGGAGGAAGAACTCCTTGTTGGCGCAACGGCTCGTAACGTGGTAGCACGCGCCGGGGCGCGTGATGCGGGATTGTCTCATGGTTTGTCTCCTTTTGGTAGTCTGTCCCCGCTCCGTGGCGGGGTCCGACGGTTGTTTTTCGAAGCCTGTCCCCGCGGTGGGCGGGGGCGGGATCGGCGGGTCGATTTCCCCGCGACGAGGAGAAAACTACCAAATGTCAAGTGCAAAATGGTTTCACGACGTGAAACATTTTCGCAGGGACAGGCTTTGCGAAAATGCAGGGACAGGCTTTGCGAAAATGCAGGGACGGGCTTCGCGAAAATGCGCGTCCTCGACAGAGTCTCGCGGAATGACGGGTGGTTGACAGAGACGGACGGGGGAGGGTAGAATGAATGGCGGACGTAGGGATTATTCCATGACGGCGAAAACGGTTTCGGGAAAACTGACAAGGGGGATTGGCGCCGCGGCGATGGTCGCAGTGCTTCTTCCCGTCGTTTTCGCGACGGTTTTCGTGGCAGTCCGGCAGCTTCCGGCCATCAACCGGTTCGAGAAGGCGATCGCGGGCGCGGACCGCATCGTGATCCGCGACGGACGGCACGCTTCGCCCGAGATTGCGGAACAGCCGGTCCGCGCGACGATCACGAACGCGGCCGAAATCACGGCGTTCAACGGCCTTTTCCGGCTTCGCGCGTCCGTGCGCGGCCTCGGGGAGTGCCTGGGGTTCGTCTATCCCGACGTCGACTGGTTCCGCGGGGAAGAACGGGTCGCGGCCGCTTCCGTCTACGACAACGAAATCGTCTATTTGGACGGCACCGGCGCGGTTTTGACGGAAAGCGCCTCGAAAGAACTGTCCGCCTGGTTCGCCGGACGCGGAATCCCGACCGAACCGCCCCTCGGCGAATGGCGGGAAGCCCGCATCGCCCGGCGGGCCGCGCAACGCGCCGCGACGCAAGCCGCCGCCGTCGCGGCCGGGGATGACTAGCCCGTGAATATTCTGCGCCGGCGCGCCGTCAAAGGAACCGGACGCCCCTCCGGGGCCTCCGGCGTTCCGTCCCTGCTCGACAGGGCCCGCGCGGGGGATCCGCAGGCGTTCGCCGATCTTTGCGAACCGTGCCGCGCCCCCGTGTGCGCCTACCTCGTCCGTGCCGGCCTTGCCGGGGAGGACGACGCGGAGGACGTCTTCCAGGACGCGGCGATTCGGGCTCTCCGGTCCGTCCGCCGCTTCTCCGGCGCGTGCTCGTTCCCGACCTGGATCACCTCCATCGCGCGCAACGCCGCGCTCGACCGCCTCCGCGCCGCCGCCGCCCGCCCCGCCGTCTCGCTCGACGCCCGCGCCGAAAACCCGAACCTCCCCTCCGAACCCCGCCTCTCCGACGACCCGACCTTCCCCACCCCCGCCCCGGCCCCCGCGCCGGACGCCGCGCTCCGCGCCGACGAGCGCGCCCGCGCCGTCCGCGAAGCCCTGGAAAAGCTCCCCGAAGGAACCCGTTCCGCCATCGTCCTCTTCTACTTCCGCCAGCTGCCCTACGCCGAGATCGCCGCCGCGCTCGGCGTCCCGATCGGGACCGTGATGTCCCGCCTGCACAACGGCAAGGCGCAGCTCCAGAAACTCCTGCCCGACTCCCTCCGTGAACCTCTCTGACGACCAGCTCCGCGCCCTCCTGCGCGACACCGCCCCCGAGCCCCGCCTGCGTCCCGCGGCGGACTTCTGGGCGGACACGTTGCGCCGCGCCCGCGAGGAGGACG
>JAFPUX010000247.1 GCA_017413145.1 Kiritimatiellia bacterium
CGCCACGCTCCTGCTGGACGACGCCGCGCCGCGCCTCTTCCCGCAGCCGCTCCGCGGGCGGCTGGAAGCCGCGCGGCGCGAGGCGAAGGCGCTGCTCGAATCCGCGGCGGGGCGGACGGTCAAGGATTTCCGCCAGGCGCTGGCACGGCGCGAGTGGCGGCGGACGGGCTAGCGTCCGGCGGTGCGCAGCCGCAACCGGATAGCCGGAATCGAACTTCCAAATAGCCGGAGCCAAACAGCCGGAACCGGAGGAGCGGACGAGAACGAAACGCAAAACTTTTATTACGGACGGAGAGTTTGAAAATGAATCGAAAGAGTGAAACAGATCGAACGGACAAAATGAACGGCGACGCGAAAACGGGACGCGGACGGATGCGGTGGCGGTGGATGGCCGTCGCTGCGGTCCTTGTCGCCGTCGCGGGCGTCGCGGTGTGGTCGTGGTTCGCGCGGCTGACCGCGGGGGGAGGCGTCGTCACGCTCCGGCAGACGGACATCGCCCCCGGCCGTTTTCCGCTCGTGGTCCGCATCTACGAGCTCTCCAACGGCTGCGCCCGCCCGCTTGCGTTCTACCGGCCCGACGCGCAGTTCCCGCTGTTCGAGTTCCAGACCTTCGTCACGAACGCCCTCGAACCGCACGGATGCTGGGAAAGCCCGCCCGCCGGCGCGTTCGCCGGCCGTCCGCCCCAGCCGACCTGGATTCCCGCGGGCGGCACCGCGTCATTCTCGCTGGAACTGCCGGACGACCGGCGGCCGCGCCGCCTGCTCGTCCCGCTGTTCGAAAACGCTCTCTTCCGCAAGCGCTGCGCGGCCGTCGCCATCTCGGGAGACACAGCCATCTTCCAGTCGACCCCCGACATCCTGTTGTTCCCCGTCCCGACATCGAATACCGCTCCGCTGCCGCTTCTTTTCGCCCACGATGACGGAAGCGTCTCACTGGACGGACAATCCCGAACGATCGCCGACATCCTTGAGCTGTTGCGGGCGCACCTCCGCCGAACCGGGTGGTGGGGAGCTTTGCTCGATGCGGACGACCATGCAAAGCTTGGACAGTTGGTCGATCTCCGCAATCTGTGCGCCCAGGAAGGATTCGAGCCGACGATCGCGACGGATTCCGGCCCGGTTGCGCTGCCAAACACGATGGGCGAAGAATGGCGGCTCGGCGACTTCGCGAACCCCGAGATCGAAAACGCGGAAGACCTCGCGAAGAACGATCCGTTCGCACCCGTCATCGTCCGTCTCGACGGGGCGGACATCTACGTGAACGACGTCCTCTGCCCAGAGACGAATCTGGTCGCTCGCCGCGCGGAGGCGAGCGACGACGGCGCGCGATCTCTCGGCTTCCTCTGGAAAGGCGACGAGCCGTGCCGTTCGTTCAAGCTCGTCCTGGCCGCCTACCACGACATCGGCGGAAGCTGGCCGTTCCTCTTCTGGTGACGCGGACGAACGAAAGGAGCGAACCATGAACGAAGACACCATCGAACTGGAGATCGAGCGGATCGCGTTCCGCGGGCCGGGCGTCGCGCACGCGGGGCCGGTCGTCTGCTTCGTGCCCGGGACCTGCCCCGGCGAGCGCGTCCGCGCGCGGGTCGTCCGCCGCCGCAAGAACTACTGGGAGGCGCGCGTCGAGGCGGTGCTCGAGGCGTCGCCCGACCGCCTCCCCCACCCCGACTGCCGCGTGTTCACGGCGGACGGCGAGGCGGAGACCCCCGGCTGCGTCTACGACCACGCGACGCACGAGGCCGAGCTGCGCTGGAAGGGCGAGCAGCTGCGCGACTTCCTCGTGCGGCAGGCTCGCATTCCCGAGCCCGCGCTCGCGCCGGCGTTCGCGTCGCCGCGGCACCTGGGCTATCGCAACAAGGCCGTGCTGCACGTCGCGCGCGACGCGAAGGGGCGGCGCGTCCTCGGCTACGTGGGCGAGGACAACGAAACCGTCTCCGACCAGCCGCGCTGCCCGCTCTCCGTCGACCCGATCAACGACGCGCTCGCCGACATCCGCGCGGACGAGTCGTTCTGGCGCTTCGCCCGCCCCGGCTCGCGCCTCGCGCTGCGCCACACGCCGCACGACGGCGTGGTCGTCTCGGTGGCCCTCCCGAACGGCCGCCTCGAGCCGCCCGAGCTGCCGCCGCTCACGGAGACCGCGCCGGTCGTCGGCGACCTGGAGGTCCCCGCGCGGGGCTTCTTCCAGACGAACCCCGCGGTCGGCGCGGCGCTCGTCGAGGCCGTCGCGGACGAGATCCGCGCCGCCGCGCCCGCGCGCTTCCTCGACCTCTTCTGCGGCGTCGGCGTCTTCGGGCTCGTCGCCACGGACGGCACGCC
>JAFPUX010000248.1 GCA_017413145.1 Kiritimatiellia bacterium
ACTCCGCGGACTCCGCGAACTCCGCGTGAGATTTCGACTCCGCGGACTCCGCGAACTCCGCGTGAGATTTTGACTCCGCGGACTCCGCGAACTCCGCGTGAGATTTCGACTCCGCGAACTCCGCGTGAGAATCGCCCCAAGGCCTGAGCTTCGGCGTGCCGGCGACGGGGACGGACTGCAGGTCTCCGCGTGCGAGTTCGGCGGTGATCGCCTCGACGATGGGCGCGGTCTTGGTGTTCGCGCTCTCGATGTCGATCGTGGCGATGGTCTTTTCGGGGAAGGGGTTCTCCCAGCGCCAGACGTGGAAGCCGCGGCTCTTCGCGTTGAGCCAGCCGGGCTTGCACGGCATCGCGTCGCGTCCGCCCGGGACGGCCCCGTGCATCCACCAGTCGTCGAACTCGACGTAGCCGCGCATCGGGAGCGAGACGGACGTGCCGTCGGCGTAGCGAACGACGTAGCGGAACGCCTCCCTGCCGGGTTCGAGGAACGCCCCCGCATGCAGGAACCAGAGCGCCTCGGCGCGGACGTCGGCGTGGATGCCGCGCGCGGCCTCGGGCAGCCACGGCTGGCGCGTGGAGCGCAGCACGACGGCCGCGCGCTCGCCGTTCTGGTCGGGGCGGATGAAGTCGAACGGGACGCCGTTGCAGTCCGTGACGCCCCACGGCGCGTTCTCCAGGCAGTTCTCGCCCTGGTCGGTCCAACCGCCCTTGCCGTCGTCCGCGACCTTGTCGCCGTAGGGGACGGTCGCGACGTCGCGCAGGTCGAGGAACTTCACTCGCGCGGGATCGACCGAGAAGGCCTTGGCGCGGGCGCGGGAGGCGGTGGTGTGCGCGGCGAGCCACTCGGCGGCGTGCGCGGCGACTTCGGCGTAAGGCTCATGGCCGAGCGGTGCTCGGCCATCTCCACTCCCGGTCTCCGCGTCCTCCGCGGACTCCGTGTGAGATTTCGACTCCGCGCCCTCCGCGGACTCCGCGTGAGAATCCAACTCCGCGCCCTCCGCGGACTCCGCGTGAGATTCTCTCCGCGTGCCCCAGGCCGGTGCGCCTTCGTTCCAGCCGCGGGGGGCGGAGGCGAGGGCGGCTTCCAGCGCGCTCCGCGTGGGCGCGCCGCGAAGAACCACGGGGACGTGCGGTTCGAGGAGGAGAAGCACGGCAACTTCCTTGTCCGGACCAAGGATCACGCGGCGTGAGACATCGGCGAGGACGGGGGGCTCCGCGCCCCCCGAACCCCTCTCTGGCCGGGACGGAGCCCGGCCATCAGGACTCCTCGGCAGGAACCGCACGACTCTGGGCGCAAGGCTGCGGTTCTCGACGATGTAGCCGACAGCGCCCTCCGCGCCGCGCGCAGCGTGGACCTCGATGTCGTCGACCGGTTCGCCCGTGGCGGGGTCGAGCGTGGCGCAGATCGGAAGGACCCCGCAGTCGGCCCCAAGCGCGGCGAGAAGGCGGCCTTCGTCGCCGGGATTCGGGAAGCGCGCGCCGAGGTAGTACAGGCGACCATCCCCGATGCGACGGACATTGAGTGCAGCGCGTCCGTGAGGAGGGAAAACGACGAGTTGGTTCCATCGGTACTCGGCTTTCATGTCGGTGGCATAGGCGAACCAACTGCGCCGATACGGAACGGCATCCCAGGAATGGCCCCGGAAAGCGAACGGCCTGGCTTCGGCTTGTTCGGAATCGCCGAGCGTGATGCCGGGAAATCCGAGCGCCGTCCGATCCAGGGCCTCTTGCGGGCGGGCGTATTCGTCGAGCTCCATCGCCTCGCCGACGAGGATCAGCGTGCCGCCGCGTTCGACCCAGTCCTTGAGGAGGGCCCGCGTGGCGGGGTAGGTGGCGGCGACGCCGGCGGCGACGAGGACCTTGTAGCGGTCGAGGCGGCCCTCGGGGAGCTGCTCCTCGAAGATCGCGTCGACGGGCACGTGCGCGCCGACGGCGAGCGCGAGCGCGGCCTCGCGCTCGAGGGCGTGGCAGCGCAGGCCGGCCGCCTCCGCAAGGCGCGCGGTGGGGAGCGAGGAGAGGACGGCGACGCGCCTCGCGGGCGGAAGGCCGCGGCCGCGCGGGCCGAAGAGGTCCTGCACGGCGGCGATGTCGCGCTTGCCGTCCATCAGGCCGGCGAGCGCCTCGGGCGGCGTGCCGGCGGGGTTGAGGCCGAGCCACGGGTAGCGCTCGAAGAGGCGCGCGAGGCCCTCCTCGTTGCGGGGGTGCACCTCGGAGAGACGGCGCTCCCACTTGAAGTAGTAGGTGGCGTCGAGCCCCATCGCGAAATGGCGCACGAGCTTGCCGCGGTGGGTCGCGCGCGAGTTGCGGAAGTAGGTCTCGCCGTCCACGAGCGGCTTGCCGTCGGCGACCGCGAGCAGGCGCAGGTTCTCCCAGAGGTCGTCGCCGCCGGTCTGCGTCATCACGACCTGGCAGTGCTTCTCCGCGCCGATCGTGCGGTCGAGGTCGGCGGCGCGGGCGAGCGGCTGGAAGCAGAAGCGGGCGTCCGGGTCGACTTCGCGGATCGTCCCGATCCCGAGCTTCACGCCGCCCTCGAACGCCGCCTCGCGGAACTTGAGCCACTCGACGCCGAGGCCGACGCTGACGCCCGTCCGTTCGAACGCGGCGGCGGCCTCGAACGAGCCGAACGACGAGCCCCACGCCGCGTCCATCGCGGCGGGATCGCCGCCGAACTTGTCGGAGAGGAACGCCGCGAACGCCTCGCGCGCGCCGGGCGAGCGGTCGTCGTAGCGCGGCTCGTTGAAGAGCTCGTAGGCGAAGGGGCGCGCGCCGTGCGCCTTCAGCTCCTCGGCGCCAGTGCGCCAGAACGTGCGCCAGACGTCGCGGCCCTCGTCCGTGACGAGGCTGTAGCTGATGAAGTGGCAGGGGCCGTGCGGATCGTCCACGAACGCGCGCGCCGGCGGGCCGCGGCGCTTGTCGCAGGGCAGGCCGCCGTGCGACCAGACCGCGGCGGAGAGGTCCAGGATGCACGGCAGGCCGCTGTGCCAGAAGTTCGTGGCGAAGTCCCAGTCGACCAGGCGGTCGGCGCGTTTGAAGCCGGGTTCGGGGCGGTACTTGCGCATCCACGACGTGGAGACCTCGCCGCCGGCGGCGTCGAAGCCGAGGCGCTGCAGGTAGTCGCGGGTCGGAGGCGACTCGTAGATCCAGGCGTCCTCCGGCGCGTAGCCGGGGCCGGGCTCGAGGCCGGTCTTGTCGGAGAACGCGAGGTAGTAGAGCGTGCCGAGCAGGAAGCGCGGCTTGCCGTCCACGAGGAAGTTGCCGCTTTCGCCGATTTCGAAGCTCGCGCCCTTGGGCATCCTGAGCGCGGGTTCCAGGTCTTCGACGGCGGGGAAGAGCGGTGCGGCGGCAAGAACCGCGGCGGGGGCGAGGGCGAAGATCGCGGCGAGTCGTTTCATGGCGGCGGGCTACCGCGGGTCCTGCGGACGCGGGGCGGGGAAGGGGAGAAGGGCGACGGAGGCGTGGGGGGATTCGGCGAGGACGGCGCGGGGGCGGGGAAGCCCGTCCGGGAGGTCGTCCGCGAACGCGGCGTCGCGGACGCGCAGCGCGGCGTCCGGGGCGATCGCGCGGGTGCCCTCCGGCGCG
>JAFPUX010000249.1 GCA_017413145.1 Kiritimatiellia bacterium
GCCCGGGCCGGCCCCTCGCGTTGGAAAACGGGACTCCGCACGCGGCGTCGGAAAAACGAGACCCCGCCACGCGCGAGGCGCGTGACGGGGTCCGCGGATCGACCGGAGCCTAGCGGATCTTGCCGTCGGCGCGGCGCTTCTCGACGATCGTCGTCGCGAGCGCGTTCGGGACGGGCTCGTAGTGCGAGAAGATCATCGTGAACGCGCCGCGGCCCTGCGTGAGGGTGCGAACCGTGTTCGAGTAGCCGAACATCTCGCCCAGCGGGACGACGGCGTTGATGACCTTCTGGCCGCCCTTCTCGCCCATGGCCTCGATGCGGCCGCGGCGCTGCGCGATCGAGCCCGAGACGGCGCCGAAGTATTCTTCCGGCATCGTGACCTCGACCGACATGATCGGCTCCAGAAGCTGCGGCTTGGCCTCGAGGAAGAGCTTCTTGAAGCCGGCGCGGGCGGCGAGTTCGAACGCGATGGCCGAGGAGTCGACCGGGTGGAACGAGCCGTCGTAGAGCGTGACCTTGATGTCCACGACCGGGCAGCCGGCGTAAGGGCCCTTCTCCATCGCGGCCTTGACGCCTTTCTCGACCGCCGGGATGTACTCGCCCGGGATCGCGCCGCCGATGATCGAATTGACGAACTCGAACGGCTGGCCGGGCTCGACCTTCTCGAGGCGCAGGTAGACGTCGCCGTACTGGCCGGAGCCGCCCGTCTGCTTGACGTGCTTGTACTGGCCCTCGGACATCTGCGTGATCGTCTCGCGGTAGGCGACCTCGGGGCGGCCGACCTCGGCCTCGACGTTGAACTCGCGCTTGAGGCGGTCCACGATGATCTCGAGGTGCAGCTCGCCCATGCCGGAGATGATCGTCTCCTCCGTCTCCTGGTCGTAGTTCACGACGAACGTCGGGTCCTCGTCCGCGAGGGCCTGCAGGCCCTTGGAGAGTTTCTCGTTGTCGGAGTGCGACTTGGGCTTGATCGAGATCGAGATGACCGGCGCCGGGAACTCGATCGACTCGAGGAAGATGGGGTTGTCGCCGTCGCAGAGCGTGTCGCCGGTGCGGGTGCGGTCGAGGCCGACGAGGGCGACGATGTCGCCCGCGTGGGCGCTCTCGAGCGCCTCCTGCTTCTTGGCGTGCATGCGGACGAGACGGCCGATGCGCTGGTCGCGCTCGCGCGTGGCGTTGTAGACCACGTCGCCCTGGTGGAGGGTGCCGGAGTAGATGCGGGCGTAGACGAGCTTGCCCATCTGGCGGTCGGCGACGATTTTGAACGCGAGGGCGGCGAAGGGCTCGTTGGCGTCGGCGTGGCGCACGGGCGGCTCCTTGCCCTCCTCCTCCTCCTTCTTCGTGAGCGTGCCGTAGACGGGCGGCAGGTCGAGCGGGGACGGGAGGAAGTCGACGATCGCGTCGAGGAGGGGCTGGACGCCCTTGTTCTTGAACGAGGTGCCGCAGAGCATCGGCTGGATCTTGCGCTCGATCGTCGCCTTGCGGATCGCGCCCATGAGCTCCTCGACCGTGAGCTCCTCGCCCTCGAGGACCTTCTCGATGAGCGCGTCGTCCGTCTCGGCGGCGCTCTCCATGAGCTTCTGGCGCCACTCCTTGGCCTGGTCCATCAGCTCGGCGGGAACCTCGCCCTCGATGACCTTGAGGCCGTTGCAGGACTCGTCGAAGCGCAGGGCGCGCATGCGGACCAGGTCCACGACGCCCTCGAACGCGTCCTCCTTGCCGATCGGGATCACGACCGGGACGGGGTTGCCCTGGAGGATCTTCTTCACGTCCTCGTAGCAGCCGAAGAAGTCGGCGCCGACGCGGTCCATCTTGTTCACGAAGATGACCTTCGGGACCTTGTACTTCTCGGACTGGCGCCAGACCTGCTCGGACTGGGGCTGGACGCCGGCGACGGCGCAGAAGAGCGCGACCGCGCC
>JAFPUX010000250.1 GCA_017413145.1 Kiritimatiellia bacterium
GCGCGTGCTCGCGGGACGAGCCGCAGCCGAAGTTCTTGCCGGCGACGAGGATGCCGTAGGGCGTCTTGCCCGTGGCCTTGTCGACGAACGGGACGCAGTCGTCCGGCAGCCCCGCCATTGCGTAGGAGCCGAGCTTCTCGTACTCCTCCGGGATCGTCGGGACGAGGTTGAGGTACTGCGCCGGGATGATGTTGTCGGTGTCGATGTTGTCGCCGGCGACGTAGACTTTGGAACGGATCTTGCTCATGGCGGATTCTCCTACAGGAACTCGCGGGGATCGGTGATGTGGCCCGTGATGGCGGAGGCGGCGACGGTAAGGGGCGAGGCGAGGTAGATCGGGGCGGTCTTGCTGCCCATGCGGCCGATGAAGTTGCGGTTCGTGGTCGAGATGACGACCTCGTTCCCGTGCGTGCGGCCGAAGGTGTCCACCGGGCCGCCGAGGCACGCGGCGCAGCCGGGCGCGGAGACGGGGATGCAGCCGGCTTCGGCGAAGATGCGCTCCCACGTCTTGCCGCCGATTTCGCGCGTGCGGATCGCTTCGGCGACCTCGACCGTGGCGGGGACGAGGAACGTGTCGATCGCGACTTTGCGTCCGTTCAGGACGCGCGCGGCCATCTCGAAGTCCTCGATCTTGCCGCCGGTGCAGGAGCCGACGTAGGCGCGGTCGAGCTTCACGTCGCCGCAGTCGGCGGCGGGCGCGTAGCGGTCCGGGCAGTGCGGCCTGGCGACGCACGGGACGAGCGTCGAGAGGTCGTAGGAGTACTCGGCCTTGACGGGAGCGTCGGGGTCGCCGACGAGCGGTTCGAAGGGCTTCTGCGTCCGGGCGCGGACGTAGGCGAGCGTCTTGTCGTCCGCGGCGAAGATGCCGTTCTTGGCGCCGGCCTCGACGGCCATGTTGCAGATCGTCATGCGGTCCTCGATCGAGAGCTCGGCGCAGCCGGGGCCGGTGAATTCGAGCGCGCAGTAGGTCGCGCCGCCGGTTCCGAGGTCGCCGATCACGCGGAGGATGACGTCCTTGCCCGCGATGTAGTCCGGCTTCTTCCCCGTGAGCACGATCCGGATCGTTTCGGGGATCTTGACGAGCATCTTGCCGGTGCCCATCACGAAGCCGGCGTCGGTGTTGCCGATGCCGGTCGAGAACGCGCCGAGCGCGCCGTGCGTGCAGGTGTGCGAGTCGGTGCCGACGATCGTCTCGCCGGGGCGCACGTGCCCGAGCTCGGGCAGCGCGACGTGGCAGACGCCGCGGTAGCGGTTCGTCCACGGCGGGTAGAAGTAGGGCAGGCCCTGCTCCGCGGCGAAGTCGAAGAGCGTCGCGACGTTGCGGTGCGCCTTCTCGTCGCGCGTGTGGATGTAGTCGTCGGGGATGATCACCACGCCTTCGCGGTCGAAGACCTTGGCGTCGGCGCCGAACTCGCGCTTGAAGATGCCGCTGGTGCCGGGGCCGCACACGTCGTGCGTGAGGAGGACGTCGATCTTGGCCCAGACGTTTTCGCCGGGCTGCACGGTTTCCCGGCCCGCGGCGCGGGCGAGGATCTTTTCGGTGAGGGTCTGTTTCATGGTCGGAGGGTCTGAAAGTCGGAAGGTCTGAAAGTCGGAAGGTCGGAAGGTCACTTGCGCAGGGAGGCGCAGAAGTCCGCGAAGCGGGCCATGCCCTCCTCGATGCAGTCCATCGAGCAGGCGTAGGAGAAGCGGATGCAGCCGTCGTCGCCGAACGGCAGGCCGGGGACGGCGGCGACGTGCTTCTCCAGAACGAGCCGGTGGCAGAAGTCGACCGAGCCGAGGCCGAAGGACTTCACGTTCGGGAAGATGTAGAACGCGCCCTCGGGCTTCGCGACGCGCACGCCGGGGATCTTCTCCAGCAGCTTGTAGATGCGGTCGGCGCGCTCGCGGAACGCGGCGATCATCGGCTTCACGGCCTCTTCGGAGGCTGGGTCGACGAACGCGGCGAGCGCGGCGTATTGCGCGGGCGTGCAGGGGTTCGACGCGCAGTGGCTCTGCGCGGCGGCCATGAGCTTGAGGACCTCGGCGGGGGCGCCGGCGTAGCCGATGCGCCAGCCGGTCATCGAGAACGCCTTCGAGCAGCCGTTCACGGTGACGGTCCGCTCGCGGAACGCCGGCGAGAGCGACGCGAGCGAGGCGAACGGCTCGTCCGTGTAGACCATGCGCTCGTACATTTCGTCCGCGACGATCCAGAGACCGTGCGCGACGGCGACCTCGCCGAGCGCGCGCAGCTCCGCGGCGGAGTAGACCGCGCCGGTCGGGTTGCTCGGGTAGTTCAGGACGAGCACCTTCGTGCGCGGGCGGATCGCTTTCTCCAGCTGGGCGGGCGTGAGCTTGTAGCCGGTGCGGGAGCTCGTTTTCACGAAGCGCGGCTTTCCGCCGGCGATGCGGACGAGCTCCGGGTAGGAGAGCCAGCCGGGCGCGGGGATCAGCACCTCGTCGCCGCGCTCCAGGAGCGCGAGGAACGCGTAGAAGAGCGACTGCTTGCCGCCGGACGAGACGAGGATCTCCGTGGCGGGGTCGTAGGCGACCTCGTTCACGCGGGCGAACTTCTCCGCGACGGCGGCGCAGAGCTCGGGCATGCCCTTGGCGGCCGTGTACTTCGTCTTGCCCGCCTCGATCGCGGCGATGGCGGCGCGCTTGATGACGTCCGGCGTGTCGAAGTCGGGCTCGCCGGCGGCGAAGTTGCAGACGCGGACGCCGCGCGCCGCGAGCTCCTTCGCCTTGGCGGAGATGGCGAGGGTCGCGGAGGGTTTGATGGCTTGCAGGACGCTATTCATTGCAGTATTTGCGCAGGATCGGGGACATGTTGTCGCCCGCGATGTCGATGATGCCCATTTCGCGTTTCGCGTTCTCGGGGCTGTCCGAGGCGTGCGCGGCGTTCACCATGATGTTCGTGCCGAACTCGCGGCGGACGGAGCCGGGGCGGGCCTTCTCGGGGTCGGTCGCGCCGAGGATGTCGCGGATCTTCGCGACGGCGTTCGCGCCCTCGTAGATCAGGCCGAGGCACTCGGCGCCGGCGCGCGTCGCCTTCTCCTCCTCGGGGACGGCCGACGGGCGGAAGCCGGTCATGAACTCGACGATGTCCTCGAACTGGTTCCTCGCGAACGCCGGCGCGATCGCTTCGCAGAGCGGGCGGGCGAGCGCGGGATCGACGTCGAAGCCGAGCTCGCGCGAGACGGCGCCCGCGACGCGGCCCGCGCCGAAGTTCGGGAACTTCTCCGTGAGCGACTCCACGACCGGGCCGTAGAACTGCTCCGCCTGGGCGACCGTCATCGCGAACTTCTTCACGCAGACGATGTGCAGCCCCGCGGACGAGAGCAGGTCGATGATGTTGCCGGCGCGCAGCGAGGGTCGCTGGAAGTTGTCGGGCTTGAGCATGACGAGCGTGCGTTCGACGCCCGGGTCGCCGTAGTGGGAGTTCACGATGCCGCTGTCCTCGATGTGGTCCAGCAGGATCTTGAGCGTCTTGACCGCGAAGGAGCGCGTCGGCGCGACGAGCACGGCCGGCTCGAAGTAGGTGACCGTGCCGTCGTCCTCCGCGATGTAGTCGCCGAACGTCTCGCGGACGGTCTGCCCGCCGCCCCAGCGCAGCGTGACGGAGCCCGTGCACTCCCAGATCTTGCGGATCGCGTCCTCGCCTTCGAAGAGCAGGCAGAGCGCGCGGTGCGGGCGGCCCGTCTCCTTCTTGGGCGCGTACTCCTTGCGGATGTAGGCGTCGAGCAGCTTGTCGATGTGGGGCGTGGAGTCCGTGCGCTCCACGACGGCGCGCGCGTAGTCCTCCACGAGGCCCTGCGACGCGCCGAACATGCGGGCGGCGACGAGCTTCAGGTCGGTGCGGCTCAGGTAGCGCGCGAGCACGCCGCCGAGGCGGCTCTTGCGGATGGTGTACGGGTTGACGAGGACGTAGGCGAGCTCTTTCATGGGTGAGGGGTGGCTGGATGCGCCGGAATTCTAGCACATCCCCGCGCGCGGGGCAACTCGCGCGCGCGTTGCGCCCTCCGCACGCGTTGCGGACACGGTCCGCCGCGTCAGAACAGCGAGGGTTGGTCCGGGGCGGGAGCGGGCGTTTCGCGCCGGCGCCGCGGCGCCGCGGCGGGCC
>JAFPUX010000251.1 GCA_017413145.1 Kiritimatiellia bacterium
CAACGTCGCGATGGACCCGCTGATGACCTACACCTACGAGGGCGTGCACGGCGGCCTCGTCGTCGTCTCGGCGGACGACCCCGGCATGCACTCCTCGCAGAACGAGCAGGACAACCGCGTGCTGCAGAAGTTCGCCCGCGCAATCACGCTCGAGCCCTCCGACTCGCAGGAGGCCTTCGACATGGCCCGCGCCGCGTGGGACCTCTCCGAGCGCACCGGCTCGATCGTCTTCCTCCGCATGACGACGCGCACGTCTCACTCCTCGTCGCCCGTCGACGTCGGCGACGGCGCCCGCGGCGCGGTCGAGCCGAAGCCCTACGTCAAGAACCCGAAGAAGTTCGTCTCCGTCCCCGCGAACGCCCGCGCGATGCGCTTCGAGGTCGAGAAGCGTCTCGACGTCCTCCGCGCGGAATCGGAGGCAAGCCCCTTCAACCGCGAGGAGCCGGGCGAGCGCACGGACTTCGGGTTCGTCGCGAGCGCCGCCGCATACAACTACGTGAAGGAGGCGTTCCCGGAGTTCCCCGTCTTCAAGGTCGGCTTCTCGAACCCGCTTCCCGCGGAGAAAATCCGCGCCTTCGCCGCGAAGGTCGGCGCGCTCGTCGTCGTCGAGGAGCTCGACCCCGTCCTGCGCGACGCGATCGTCCTCGCCGGCATCCCGGTCCGCGACTACGCGACCGAGCTCCGCATGATGGAGCTCAACGTCGACCGCCTCCGCGCCCTCCGCGCCGAGCTCCTCGGCGACGAATCAACCACCCAACCACCCAACCACCCAACCACCCAACCGGCCTTGCCGCCCCTGCCGTCCCGCCCCCCGACCCTCTGCGCCGGCTGCGGCCACCGTGGCGTCTTCTACACGCTCGCGAAGCTCAAGGCGACGGTCGCCGGCGACATCGGCTGCTACACGCTCGGCGTGGCGCCGCCGCTCTCGTCGATGGACACGACGATCTGCATGGGCGCGTCGATCGGCGCGGCCTTCGGCATGCGCAAGGCGGGCTACAAGGGCCGCCTCGCGGCGGTCATCGGCGACTCGACGTTCTTCCACTCGGGCATGACCGGCCTGCTCGACGTCGTCTACAACAAGGGCGCGATCACGGTCGTCGTCCTCGACAACCGCATCACCGGCATGACCGGCCACCAGCCGAACCCCGGCACGGGCCGGACGCTCCTCGGCGAGCCCACGGTGCAGACGAGCATCGCGGAGGTCGCCCGCGCCCTCGGCGTGAAGCGCGTCCACGAGGTCGACGTCTACAATTTGAAGCAGGTCGAGGACGTCCTCAAGGCGGAGCTCGACTGCGGCGAACCTTCGGTCGTCGTCGCCTACGGCTCCTGCGTCATCGCCGCGAAGAAGGCGGTCGGCGCGATTCCGCACGCCGTCGATCCCGCCAAGTGCAAGTCCTGCGGCGCGTGCTTCAAGCTCGGCTGCCCGGCGATCGTCCGCGGCGAGGAGACCGCCCCCGGCCGCTTCCGCTCGAAGATCGAGCCCGCCGCGTGCATCGGCTGCGACGTCTGCGCGCAGGTCTGCCCGTTCAAGGCGATTTCTTCGACCAAAGCAGGCTGACGAGCCCCGTCGCGGCAATCCCGAGCGCGAACGCGCCCGGATTGCTTGCGTCCGGCGCGAGGCAGAGCGCCGCCGGCACGAGCAGCGCGGCCGGACGGCGCATCCGCCGTCCGAGCGCGCACAGGCAGAACGCCAGGCCGAGGAGCGCGAACGGCGTCGTCCCGTAGGTTGCGAACGCCCAGACGAAGGCCGCCATCAGCGCCGCCCCGGACAGCCGCGGCAGGTTGAACCGCTGCAGGAGGCGGAGGAGCGTCGTGGCCGCCGGCACCGGCGGCAGCGGCGCGGGCACGAGGAGGAGCGCCGCCAGGGCGGCCGCGGGGAACGCCCACGGCGGGACGGGCCATCCGTCCGGCGCGAGC
>JAFPUX010000252.1 GCA_017413145.1 Kiritimatiellia bacterium
GATGTCGGGCGGCCAGTACCTCGAGATGCGCTACAGCCGCCGCTTCCGCATCTTCGCGACGTGCGTCCGCGTCTTCGGCGAGATGCTCACCAACTGCATCGGCCCGGCCGTCTCGGCGCGCTTCTTCATCTACCTGCTCGGGATTCCCAACCGCACGCACATCTTCGGGATGGCCATCCCGACCTACCCGCTCTTCCTCGCGATCTGCATCGCGATGGCGCTCGTCATCATCCTCTCCGGCGGACGCATCGCGCTCGTGATCGCCGACGCGATCCAGGGCATCATCGCCTATCCGGTGTTCGTCATCCTCGTCGTGTTCGTCTTCACGGAGTTCTCGTGGACGCACCAGGTGATGGCCGTCGCCGCGGACCGCGTCCCGGGCGAGAGCTTCCTCAACCCCTACGACGTGAAGGCGCTGCGCGACTTCAACATGTTCGCGCTCGTGGCGTCCGTCGTCGGCCGCTTCTTCCGCGGCTACTCGTGGATCGGCAACGACCACAGCGGCATGGGCAAGACGCCGCACGAGCAGAAGATGGCCGGCATCCTCGGCAACTGGCGCGGCGGCCTCTCCGCGGTGATGGTGACGATGCTCGTCCTCACGATGGTCACGCTGATGAACCACGCCGACTTCGCCGAGACGGCCCACGAGACGCGCCAGGAGCTGGCGGTCCGCGTCGTCGACGAGATCGCCGGCGAGGACGGCTCCCCGCTCGCGGCGGCCGTCGCGGAGCGCGTCCGCGCGATCCCGCCGTCCGTGCACCGCATCGGCGTCGACCCGCCGCTCGCGCGCCACGACAACATCGACACCGCCTACCAGGCGCAGATCCGCGAGACGATCTTCGAGACCGAGGGCCTCTCGACCGGCGCGGACGGCGAGCGGCTGCTCGACGGCGCGCCGGTCGGCCCGGACAACGAGGCCGAGGCGAAGCGGCGCGAGGGCGCGGCGAACCAGAAGTTCCAGAACTTCCGCTCGATGTACAACCAGATGATGCTCCCCGTCACGCTGCGGCGCTTCTTCCCGCCCGTCCTGCTCGCGCTCTGCTTCATGCTGATGGTGCTGATGATGGTGTCGACGGACGACTCCCGCATCTTCAACAGCGCCTCCGCGCTCGTGCAGGACCTCGTGCTGCCGTTCCTCAGGCGGCCGCCCTCGCCCCGCGCCCACCTGTGGATCCTCAAGGGCTTCTCCGTGCTCGTCTGCGGCATCTTCTTCACGGGCGCGCTCTTCCTCTCGCAGCTCGACTTCATCAACCTCTTCCTCACGATCACCACCTCGATCTGGGAGGTCGGCGGCGGCGTGGTGGTCGTCCTCGGCCTCTACTGGAGCCGCGGCACCACGGCCGGCGCCTACGCCTCGATCTTCGCGGGCGGCGGCACGGCGCTCGCCGGCATCGTCCTGCAGCGCAGCTGGGCCCGGACGATCGTCCCGTACCTCGAGTCGCACGGCTGGACGGAGAGCGTCTTCCGCTTCCTCGCGAACGTCTCGAAGCCGTTCAACCCGTGGGTGGACTGGTCCTGCGGCCTGCACGGCGGCCAGCGCACGCTCGAGGAGGCGCTGCAGTTCTTCCACGAGAAGTTCCCGGTGAACTCCATCGAGATCTCCTTCCTCGCGATGATCCTCGCGCTCGTCTTCTACGTCGTCGTCTCCCTGCTCACCTGCCGCGAGCCCTACGACCTGGACCGGCTCCTGCACCGCGGCAAGTGGGCGGTGGGCGACGACGCCGCGGCCGTCGCCGCGAAGCCCCGCCCCCTCTGGCGGCGCCTCCTCGAGTCGTTCGTCAACATCACCCCGGAGTACACCCTCGGCGACAAGGTCATCGCCTGGTCGGTCTTCGTCTACTCGATCGTCTACAAGTTCTTCCTCGCCTTCCTCGCCGTCGCGATCTGGAACGCCTTCTCGCCCTGGAAGCCCGAGTGGTGGGGGACCTACTTCCTCGTCACCACGCTGTTCATCCCCGCGCTCAACGGCTGCGTCACGACCGTGTGGTTCATGTGGGGCGGCATCAAGGACATCCGCGCGCTCCTGCGCGACCTGGCCGCCCGCGAGCGCAACGAGCTCGACAACGGGATGGTCTCCGAGGACCACGTCTCGCTCGCCGACCAGGCGATCTACGCCGCCCGGGAGGCGGGGGAGAACGGATCCAAGGAGGACCACGTCTCGCTCGCCGACCAGGCGATCTACGCCGCCCGGGAGGCGGGGGAGAAGAAGGAATAGAGATGCCCGGCTCGGAACCGCTCTTCCTCGGCGTCGACGGCGGCGGCACGAAGACCGACCTGCTCCTCGCGGGCGCGGACGGCGCGCCCGTGCGCCGGCTGCGCCTCGGCGGCGGCAACGTCTCCTCGCTCGGCGAGGAACGCTCGACGGCGTTCCTCGCCGGCGCGATCCGCGAGGTCTCCGCGGACCTCCCCCTCCCCTCCGGCGCGTTCCTCGGCCTCGCCGGCGCGATCGCGGACGGCATCGGCGAACGCGTCGAAGCGCGGCTCCGCTCGCTCTTCCCGGACCTGCCCCTCGAGATCGGCCCCGACATCCGCTGCGTGATCGAGGCCGCGGAGGCGGACGGCGGCTGCGTCGCCGCCATCCTCGGCACCGGCAGCTGCGTCCACGCCGACGACGGCGAGGCGCTCCACCGCTACGGCGGCTGGGGCTGGTTCTTCGGCGACCCCGGCAGCGGCTTCGCGCTCGGGCGCGACGCCGTCCGCGCGCGCCTCGCCTTCGAGGAC
>JAFPUX010000253.1 GCA_017413145.1 Kiritimatiellia bacterium
CCGGAGACGCTGCTGCGGTCGGGGCGCATCGTTCCCTCGAACGAGCAGCGCTCGTAGCGGCCGCCGCTGGCCTCGCCGACGAGTCCGCCCGTCGTGCCCCCGCGGATTTCGCCCTCCGCCGAGCAGTCGTAGGCCCAGACGCCCGCGCCCTCCGCCACGAGGCCGCCGGCGGTGTAGACCCAGGTCGAGATGATCGAGGCCTGCACCGTGCAGTTTGTCAGGAAGACGGATGGGACGCCCGACAAGCCCTCGCCGGGGCTGGCGTAGCCGACGAGACCCGCCGCGTTCTGGTAGTTCGTCACGGCGCCGCGGAAATGGCAGTTGTCCATGAAGAGCCCCAGCGGACTTTCCACGGCCAGCACGAACGGCGCCGCGTAGGCCCCGCTGGCGGTTCCCGGCAGCGTCCCCTCCAGCGTGAGGTTCAGGATGGCGGCGCCGGTCTCCGTGCAGTCGAACATCGCGACGCCGTAGCCTTCGTCGCTGCCCGCCGACGCATGGACGAAGTTGGAGATCGTGTGGCCCTGGCCGTCGAACGTCCCGGCGAATATGGTGTAGTCGTCCGGGTCGCCGGTGTTGAACCGCCCGCCGCCGCAGTCGATGTCGGCCGCGAGGCGGATCGTGTCGCCCGCGTAGTCGTTGTCTTGCGTGGACGCGATGAACTCGCGCAGCTCGGCGAGCGTGGAGATCGTGTAGTCCGCCGCGAGGGCGGGCGCCGCGCAGAGCGCGAGGAACGGGAGGAGCGGGAGGAGGAGGGTGCGGTGTTTCATGGCGGGTCCTTGTAAGGGCAAGACTCTTACGAAAGAGCGGGGCTGGCGGGTGGTGGTGGGGTGAGAGGTGCGAGAGCGAGCGGTGCGGGCGGGAGCGGGCGGGAGCGGGCAGAGGCGGGCGGGAGCGGGTGGTGCGAGCGGGAGCGGGTGGTGGTGGGGTGAGCGGAGCCGGTTTCCTAGGAGTTTTGCTCCTATCTCCCCAGCGCGGCCACCGCCAGGTCGCCCATCTCGTGGCAGCGGCGGTAGAGCGCGGCGTGATCGAGCTTCGCGGCCTGCGCCTCGTAGAGGGAGAGGAAGAGCATGCGCCCCTCGGCGCAGAGCGCCTCCTTGTTGCGCGCGGGATGCCATCTCTCCGCGAAGCCCTCGGGCGAGAGCACGACCAGCGAGCCGCCGGCCTTGAAGATCGCGTTGCCGCATTCCTTCTCGCACGGGCTCATGAAGGTGCCGATGCCGGCGCCACCGGGGCCGGTGCGCTCCGCGCGGGCGAGCGCGGCGGTCCACTCGGACCCGCCCTTCGGCCATTTGCGCGAGCATTGGAAGGGCTCGACCACCGGCAGCTCGAGGAGCGCGGGATTGCCGTAGGCGAACCATTCGCGCCCGCCGAGCGACAGGCGGCCCACGCGCGTGAAGAACTGGCGGTTGGCCTGGCGCAGCCACGCGCGCTTCGGGTTCTCGCGGATGTAGCGCGTGAAGGCCGCGAGCTGCCCGCGCGCGGCCACGATCCAGTCGTGCCAGCGGGCATCGAAGACCTGTTCGCGCAGGCCGGTGGTCTCCGCGTAGCGGCCCTCGAGCGCCTGCACGAGAAGGGACACGATGGTCTCAAGGCGGAGGATGGTAGGAGCAGGACGCGTAGGAGCCGCGCCGCCCGCCGCGCGGCCGGCGCCGCCCGCCGCGGGGTCTCCTACGAGTTGTGCGCCTAGCTGGTCGCGGATCTTGATCAGCAGGTGCACGTGGTCGGGCATCACCGTGAAGCACTCGATCGGCTCGATCGCGGCGCACCCCATGTGGAAGGTGCGGATGCAGTTCACGAACGCGCGGGTGGTGGGGTTCATCTCGCACCGGCCGGGCTCCACGATGGCCGAGAGCGCCTGCCTTCCCGGCAGGCGCTTCAGCGTGACCATGTAGAACATCGGCCGCGAGTAGTCGAATCCGCTGAGGCGCATGGCAGCACCGTGTGTTGCAACATTCTACCAGATTCCTGCGTGCGCGCGCAACCGCGTGCCGCCGCCCTACTCCTCCGCGGCCTCGAGCCGGTAGAACCGCGCGGGGTCGGTGTCTTCCTCGAAGACGAGCGTGCCGCCGGACTGGACGGTGAGCGTCTGCCATTCGGCGTTCGACCAGTCGGCGAGGTCCGTGGTGGAGAGGACCTTCACGGTCACGCCCTCGTCGTTCACCGGCACGAGCGTCTGCACGACGGGATGCCCCGCGGCGTCGAATGAGATGCCCGTGAAGGGGTTGCACTCGCCGCTCGGGCGGTCGAAGACGTAGCGCACGAGGTTCGGCTGGCCGTCGGTGACCTGCTCCGGGCCGCCGAGGTCGTTCGCGGCCGCCCAGGCGTAGTAGCCGCGCAGCGCGACGCCGCTCGCGGCGACGGCGAGCCGGAAGCGCCGGTAGGCCCGGTTGCCGCCGTCGTCCGCCACGGTCACGAAGACCTCGTTGGTCGAGGCGGCGTAGGGCGTGCCGCCGAGCGCCTGGCCGTCGACCTCGACCCAGCCGGGGCCGGGCGCGTGGCGGACGAGGCGGTCGGGGGCGCCGGCGAGGGCTTCGCCGATCAACGAGAGGAAGCCCTCGCCGTCTCCGGTCGAATAGCCGTAGCGGCCATAGGTCTGGCCGTTCGCGGTATAGTAGTCCGAATCGCCGTACTTGAAGTCGAACTCCCCGTTCGGGTAGAGCGTAAGCGAACAGACGACGTATCCTTCCCATCCGCCCCAATAGGACTCCTGCCAGACGATGGTCGCGGAATCCTCCGTGAAGCGCGTGCCGATGCCGTCGTAGCTGTCGTGGATGTAGGGCGCGATGGCGGGGAC
>JAFPUX010000254.1 GCA_017413145.1 Kiritimatiellia bacterium
CGGTGTGCGTCCTCGGCGCGACGGCGGCCGCGGACGAGTGGCTCGGCCACGGCGCGGGGCTGCGCGTCGCGTACGACGCCAACTGGGCGCGCCTGCGCCGCGAGTACGAACTGGCGCGCGCGGCGGACGGCGCCAGCACGAACCGCCTGTGGTCCTTCAAGGTCGTGCAGTACGCGATCCCGGCCTGGCTCGAGACCGGCGACGCGGAGACGGTCGCCGCGTTCTGCGACCTCGGCCTCGCGACGGCCGCGAAGGGCGACGCGCGCTGCGCGTACAAGCCGGAGGACGTCTACCTGCTCCGCCTCGCGAAGGCCGTCTGCGGCGCGAAGGACGCGGCGGCGGTCGCGGCGGCGCTCGCGGAGGCGGACCGGGCGTTCGGCGAAGGGCTCGACCCGAAGAAGCGCAAGGAGCGCCTCGAGCGGCTCGGCTCGTTCGCGATGTGCGCGAACGACGAGGCGAAGGTCCGCGGCGTCGCGGACTACCTCGACACCGTCTTCACGCCGAAGCCCGACAAGACCTACGTCGTCCGCTTCAGTCCCGTGCCCGTCCTCGGCCTCGGCGGCTGGGACGCCGCCGCGGCCGCCGCGAAGCCCGGCACCGAGAAGCTCGACCGCAGCTACGGCGGCGACGCCTCGTGCCTCTGGACGGACGTCGCGACGCAGCGCGGCGCGGTGGACGCCGGCGCGAACGGCGGCTACGCCCGCGTCCCCGAGTGGCAGGCGATGGCGAACGAGTGGGGCCTGCACTTCCGGCTCGAGGTCTTCGACGAGAAGGCGCCCGAGATCGCTCTGGGCCTCGCGTCGGCGGGCTCGCTCGAGGGCTATCTCGCGCCGGGGGCGAACACGCCCTACCACGGCATCCTGCATTCCTTCCAGCCGGGCGGGCTCACGATCTACAACCCCGTCTACAGCCGGCCGGGCCACCGCGAGATCGACCCGGCCGACCGCGCGAACTGCCGCGAGGAGGTCGCCTTCACGGCGGAGTCCGTCGTCCTCTACTGGGCGTTCCCGTGGACGACCTGGGCGACGCGCGTCCCGACGGCGGATTCGGTCTGGGACTTCGAGCCGATGTTCTGGGGCCGCAAGGGCAGCTGTTCGTGGAACGGGCTCAGGACGATCCACGGGCGCTCCTCGTGGGGACGCCTCGCGTTCGCGCTCACGGACGCCGACCGCCGCCGGATCCTGCGCGCCGTCGTCGTCGCCGCCCGCAAGTCGTACGAGGCCGAGAAGGGCCCGACCGGCGCGTGCGGCATCTGGCGGAACGCCGAGGTCGGCGACCCCGCGTTCTACGAGAGCGTCCTCGCGCCGCTCGTGGAGAAGCTGGACGCGGCGGCGGCGCGGGTCTCGGCGGACATGGACGACGCGACGGTCGACGAACTTGCGGCGACCGCGCTTCCCGCCTGGCACGACTTCAAGTTCGAGGTCCAACGCCTGCGCGCCGACTACCTGCTGCGCCGCGAGGACGGACAATCCGCGGAATGACGATTGCTTCGAGACTCCTGGCGACGGTCTCCGCCGTCGCCGCCGTCTGCGCGACGGCCGCGGCGGATGCGCCCTCGGGCGGGGAGCCGCGGTTCCGGAAGGTGTTCGCGTTCACCGACATCGGCAACGATGAACACGCGGCGAAGCTCGCGGAACTGAACGTCTTCGCCGCGAACTGCTGCGATGCCGGGAACCGTCCGGACCCGGAGAAGATCGAACGGGCGAAGCGGTTCGGCATCGTGCCCTACGTCGCGTTCGGTCCGTTCTGCGGTTCGCACGTCCAGGCGCTTTCGCCCGAGGAGGCGCGGCTCCAGGCCGAGCTGCAGGGCCGGTTCGTCCCGTCCGAAGCGAAGGGCGATGCGGGCGATCCGGGGCGGACCGACCTCTGGCGGACGCGGCACTACCGTCTCGGCGGCGAACCCGAACCCGGGAACGCGGAGGTCTACGTCGAGAGCATCGGCTGCTTCGTCGGGACGAACGCCTGCGCGAAAGGGGCCGCCGGGCTCGTGGAACGGCTCAGGGCGAATCCGGAGGCGAAGGCGGTGTGCCTCGACTACATCGGCTACGCCAACTACCGCGGCTGCCGCCATCCCGACTGCCTGCGCCTGCTGGAGGCGTGGCTGGATCGGGAGGGGCTCGCCGACACCGAAGAGAACCGCGACCGGTTCTTCGAGGAGCAGATCGTCGCGTACTACGCCGCGCTCTACGACGCCGTGAAGGCCTACGATCCGTCCGTCGTCGTCTACGCGCACCTCTACCCCGTGTTCCTGCCGGATCCGCTGTACGGCAGCCGGCTGAAGCTCGACTATTGCGCGCAGACCTGCGCCTGGTATTTCCGCTGGCCGGCGGAGAAGGTCCGCCGATACGCAGAGACGGTCGTCCGCGGCCAGCGCGAACATTGGCCGTTCGCCCACGGCGTGCCGTTCGTCGCCTGGGGGCCTTGGGCGAACGGCATCGACCCCGATTTCGGGAAGACGCCCGAGGACCTCGACCGCGAGCTTCGCGCGGTGCTGGAGTCCGGCGCCGAGTACCTCGCCGTCCACGAGATCGATTCGGTCGTCGCCGACCCCGCCGTCTTCGCGGTCTTCCGGAAATACTGCGCCTCCCCAGGCAGCGCGGACGACCGATGAAAGCGCGGCGGGGCTAGGGTCGGGCGGCCTTGCACGGCGTGGCGGGGTCCGCACCCCGCCACGCCGGCTGCGGCCGGGTGTCGCGGCTTCGCCGCTCGCGGGGGGATGACGAAGCGAAGGACGGTTGTTCAGCCGGACAGCACGTCGGCAAGATCGAGGTCGGCGTCCGACGGTTCCGTTTCGACGGGGATGGCAAAGGTTTTCGCGAATTTACGATTGCCGACGAATCGATGGAGGAAAAGAACGTCCGGACGGACGATCAGCTGATAGTCGTTCGCATCGATCGGGAAATCCGTCTCGAGGACGAGTTGGTATTCCGGCGGTTCACGGAGAAAGCCGAGAATCGGGCGAAGCCATGTGCGGCTTTGCGAAAGCATGCGCGGCGCGTATGCGACCAGCCCGATGGTCCGACCATGGGGAACATCGCACAACCATGCGAAATCATCGTCTTGAAAACGGGGGTCGAGGTTCCCGTTCAGATGCCCGGTGAAGCCGCATCGTTCGAACATGGAAAGCAGTTCTCGACCGCGCGGGAGGCACTCGTCATCCAGAAACGCGGCGACATCGACGAATTCGGAGGAATACGAATGGAACTCCCGCTCGTATTCCCGCCAGAACGTCTCGACCGTGCATGTCATCCAGCCCATTCTGTACTTCCCGTTGTCGTCGGGGGCGTCGTTACGCGAGACAGGCGGCGATCTTGCGCGGGGTGGCGCCGAGCGCGATCAGCGCGCGGAAGAGCCAGTCGAAGGAGGCGGTCTGCGGCGAACGGAGCGTGCGCGAAACCGTGGACTGCTTCGTTCCCATCCTGCGCGCGAGTTCGGTTTGCGAGACGCCCTGCTCGGCGCGGAGCCGTTCCAGCTCGCGCGCGGCGGCGATCTGCATGTCGGAGAGGATCTTCTCCTCCTCCGTGAAGCCAAGCCAGTCGCGGGCGTCGTCGAAAACGGCGTAGCCGGCTTTCTCGAGTCGTTTGCGTTTTTCGGTTTTCATGTCAGAGGGTATCGTGCTTTGCATGAGCGCGGATTATAGCGAATCCGCTATAGGAAGTCAACCGGTTGTTTGCACGGAGAAATCGTTTTGCCCGTGGCGGGGTCTTCGGCCCGCGCCGGCGCGGCGGCGAGGGCGAGGAGGGGGAGGCGTTTCATTGCGGGCGGGCGAATCATGCCGTCGCCGGAAAACCGGCGAAAAGTCCGAAATCCGGATGGATCCCGCCGCTTTTGCAACGGATGACGCGGGCGGCGAGGGCGAGGAGGATGGCGAGGCGTTTCATTGCGGGGGAAGAGGCTAGTAGAGAAGCCCGAACATCCAGAGGGGGATGCGGTTGCCGCGGCCGATTTCGATGTCGTCCACGGCGAGGAAGCTCCGGGGCAGGCCGGCGATCTGGCCGAAGTCCTTGCCCGCGCCGCCGACCTCGAAGGTCCATTCTCCGTCGACCAGGAAGTCTCCGCGCGCGGGGTAGGCGAGTTCGTGTCCGGCGGCGGCGAGCTGGTTGCGGAAGAACGTCTCGCGGAGCGTCCCTCGGTCGGGGCGCCGCACGAGCGCGTGCATCAGGTTCGGGTTGTCGCAGTAGATCTTCTCGGGGCGCGAGAGGTTCTTGAGCGTCGCGGAGCGGGACGGCAGCAGTCCCAGCAGCCCGGCGCGCCCGAGGGCGTCCAGCATCCCGAGCCCGTTGTTGCGGTCGGTCTCGAGTTCGCGCCAGAGGTCGGTCATCTTCGGGACTTGCGGGACGGACGAGGCGAGCACCATCAGCATCCTGCGCGCCTTGCGGATCGTGGCGAGCGTGACGGGCTCGACGCGCGGGTAGTCGATTTCGAGGATCCGGTCGACGACGCGCCGGATGCGCTCGTGGTAGCCGGTCTTCGATTCCTTGTAGAAGGGGTAGTAGCCCGACTCGAGGTAGCGCGAGAAGAGCGGGAGGATCTTCACGCGCGCGGCGATGCCGCGGGCGATGGCGGCGTGGCGGCGCAGCAGCTCCTCCCAGCCGACGGCGGGCAGGTCGAGCGCGCCTTCGAAGGAGAGGAACTCGCGGAAGGAGAGCCCCGCGAGCGTGTAGGGCAACTGCCGGCGGGAAAGGTCGCCGCCGCCCTTCTCGAGTTGGAGCAGGGACGAGCCGCTGTAGACGAGGTGCAGCGCGGGGAAGTCGTCGTGGAGGTTCTTGACGAGCGTCTGCCAGTTCTCGAAGTGGTGGACTTCGTCGAGGAAGAGGTGCGTGCCGCCGTGCGAGTCGAGCCACGCGGCCACGTCCTGGACGCGGTGCGTGGCGAACCAGAGGCTGTCGAGCGAGGCGTAGAGCGCGGCGGAGGGGTCCGGGAACGCCTCCTTGATGCGCTGCAGCAGCATCGTCGTCTTGCCCGTCCCCTTGGGGCCCTTGATGCAGAGCAGCCGGTCGTTCCAGTCGATCTCCGGGTAGAGCGAGCGGTGGAACGCGGAGGAAACCGCGCGGAGCTTCCGCTCCTGCGCGTCGAACAGTTCCTGCAAGTCTTCCTCGTTCATGGACGTGCCTTTCCGAAAAGTATTCCGAGATATCGTTTTCTGCCAAGAAAAGGTATCTCTGGATATCTTCTGGCGCATACACTAGCAAAGACCGCTTCGCGAATCAAGGGGAAAATCGCGAGGCGTTTCCTTGCGGGCGCGTGGCGGGGTGCGGTCCCCCCCACGGCGCCGCCGCGCGCGAAGGTCCCTGCCGTCTCAAGGTCCCTGCTGCGCGGGCGGTCCGGACTATACATTCGTACCCTTGCCCGGCAAGGCGCCGGAATGGTAGAATGGAGCGCATGAAACGAACACTCCTCCTCTCCGCCATCGCCGCCGCGCAGCTCGCCGGCGCCGCGCCGGTCCTGCCCGGATATCTCACGGATCCCTCGGTCCTGAAGGACCAGATGCCCGAGGACGGGAGCTACCAGCCGCCCGAGGCGCTGAAGTACCCGTACGTCTCGACCTACTACGTGAAGCCGACCGTCACGACGGGCGACGCCGTGAAGGTCGGCGTCTTCGTGACGGACTTCGAATCGTCGAAGATCCGGTTCCTCGACGACTCGCACCGCTTCACGGCGTTCCTCGAATACCGTCCGAAGGGCGGCGCGTCGAAGACGCTGACGCTGGCGGACCTCCCGAGCGGCGACGCCGAGTTCGACCTCGGCAAGCTCCCCGCGGGCGAGTACGAGATGCGCGTCTGGGCGGTCGACGAAAAGGGACGCGAATCGCACCGCGTCATCCACGACTTCCGCGTGGTGGCTCCCGCCGACCTCGAGATTCCCGCCGACAAGGTCTACCGGATGACCGAGGCGGACCTCGCGGCGTACGGCATCCGCAACGACGGCGACCTCGAGCGGGTCGTCCACGTCGCGACGAACGGCACGTCGACGGTCGTGAAGGAGAAGCGCGCGGGCGTGCCGGGCTACGTCGTCACGGTGCCGCTGGACCCCGAGACCGGCAAGTTGCCCTGGCAGGCCTTCAAGAAGGCGAAGGTCGTCTACGACGAAGGGTACGACAAGGCGGCGGTCGAGGCGGACGCCGTGAAGACGGCGGAGGGACTCCAGAAGCTCATCGACGAGAAGGCCGCGGCCGGCTTCCGCACGTTCGTGATGCTGCCGGGCACGTACCGCATCTCCTGGACGAATTCCGTCGAGGTGCCGAGCGGTCTGACGCTCGACCTCGGCAAGGCCGTCCTCAAGCAGAACGGCTTCACGGGCTCGGGCTCGACGCTGGTCCGCTTCTCGAGCGCGACGGACGCGCATCTCGTCGGCGGCACGCTGGAGGGCGACTACTGGGAACACGACTACGCGGGCTCTCCGAACAACTCCGAATGGCCGACGGGCTTCTTCCTGGCCGGCGACACCTGGTACTGCTCCGTCGAGGGCGTGAAGGTCGCCGAGGTCACGGGCTACGGCGGGCAGAACGGCATCGCCCAGGACGCCAAGGGCTGGCTCTCGTTCTTCTTCGAGCGGCTCCCCGCGTTCGCGCCGGGCGGGCTCGACCCGAAGACGGGCGAGGTCGACGAATCGGACAAGTACCGCTTCACGACGGACTTCAAGGACCTCAAGCCGGTCCTCGAGAAGGGCCGCGGCCGCCTGCAGATCTCGAAGCACCTCGGCTACCAGGGGCGTCTCACGCGCTCCTGGCAGATGACGGTCGCGTGGTACGACGCGGAGAAGAGGTTCCTCTCGGCCGAGACCGCGTGGCAGTACCGCGAGATGTGGATCCCGGAGGGCGCGGCGTTCCTCCGCGTGTCGGTCGAGGAGGAGAGCGCCCAGGCGGCGGACGAGGCGGGCCTCGTGGTCACGGCGTTCCGGCTGCCCGTCAACTGCGCGGTGAAGGACTGCTCGTTCGAGCGCTGCCGGTGCGTCGGCTACGCGGCGTCCGCGATGAAGAACATGCTCTTCGAGGGGAACTTCTTCACCGAGTCCGGCGAGAGCGCGGCGTGCTGCGCGTTCGACGCGGAGGACGGGTGGGACCAGATGCAGGACGTCTACTTCCTGAAGAACGTCTTCCGCGACAACCCCCGCAACAACTCGATCCTCACGTGCGCGGGCCACAACTTCGTCCTCGAGGGGAACGACGGCGACATCTACTTCTGGGGCCGCACGCATTCGCCGTGCGTCCGCGGGAACCGCGTCGGCTCCGCCACCTACCGCTGCGACTCCCGCCTGCGCTCGGGCTACGGGCGCTTCGACGGCAACGAGTACTCGAAGGGCGTCCACCTCGGCGTGAACGACAACCGGACCGACAGCTGGGACTACGTCCTCTCGGGCCTCGACCTCGACGGCGGGGAGAGCCCCTTCGCGCTCGACGTCGGTCCGGCCGGACGGGTCGTGAACTGCCGCTTCCGCAACATGGGGGTCGGCATCGCCAACGCATACGCCTGCTCGTTCGAGAACTGCACCGATACCAGCAACTATCTGCCGTTCCCCGGCGGCCGCTGGTACGAGGTCACGGTGAAGGACTGCGCCTTCAACCGCTTCCGCCTGACGAACGACTGGGAGCGCTGCCACTTCCGGAACTCGAAGCTCAACGGATTCAACGGCGGCCTCTTCACGGCGAAGGACTGCGACTTCGCCGACTGCTCGGTCTTCGGCCTCCGCGAGGCGTCCCTCCGGCTGTCCGGCTGCACCTTCGAGGGCACGGACCTGCAGGGCAACTGGTGGGAGCCGCCCTCCGGCCTCCTCTTCAAGAACTGCACGATCCAGACGAAGGACGATTCGCCGTTCGTGCGCCTGGGGGTCTACACCATCGGCAAGATCGGCTTCGACGGCTGCACCGTGTCGGGCAAGCAGGCGCTCGTGGACGTCAAGGACCTCCGCCGGATCCAGCCTCCGCCGAACACGCCCCCCGAGGCGAACCCCGACAGGAAGCCAGGTTCGGTCCTGTTCCGCCGGACGAAGTGGGAGAGCGAGGCCAGGATGGTGCTCACGCACGCAAAGGACGCGAACCCCTCGCCCAAGCAGATCTCGATTGTCGACAAGGAAAACGACTGGCCGGAGGACGTCGTCGTCGCGACCGACCTTCCGCCGACCTGGGAGCTGAAGTGACCCGTTCCATGAGCGTAGTCCGATTCGAGGCCGCCGAACCGATCTGGACGACGGCGGAGCAGGGCGAGATCAACTCGTCCGTCGTCTTTACGGCGCCGTTCGAGTGGGACGGCGCGTCGCCGCTCTCGCTGCGGCTGGCGGGCTGTTCGGTCTTCAAGGTCTTCGTCAACGGCGCGTTCGCCGCCTACGGCCCGGCGCGCGGCCCGCACGGGTGGTTCCGGATGGACGAGTGGGACCTCTCCCGCGTCGCGCGGAAGGGGGGCAACCGGCTCGCCGTCCTGGGCGTCGCCTACAACACGACGACCTACTACGTCGTGGAGCACGAGCCGTTCCTCCAGGCCGAGGTGCTGGCGGGCGGCGCGGTCGTCCGGGCGACGGGCGACGGGCGGTGGGACGCGCATCCCACGGAACGCGTCCGCAAGACGCGGCGCTACAGCATCCAGCGGGCGCAGACCGAAGTCTACGAGGTGCCGGGACCGCTCCGCTGGGAAGGATGGAAGCGCGACGGATTCGCGGGCGGGACCCTCCCCGTCGTCCGGACGCCCGCCGTGAAGCTCCTCGAACGCGGGGCGCCGTATCCGGCGTTCGGGATGGACCGCACCTACCGTCCGACCGCCGTCCTCTCGGTCGCGCCGCGGACGGTCGAGGCCGACGACGCGAAGTATCTCTGGGACGAAACCGCGAGCATTCTGGGGCGGACGTATCCGGTCGCCGAACTGGCGCGCGACCCCGCGGCCGAGTGGATGAAGCTCTCGATCGCGCCGGCGGCGCCGTTCGGCGGTGGCGCGGCGAAGGTCGACGCGACGCGGGGCGTCCGCTTCGAGGGCGCGATCGACGACACGGGCTTCCTGCGGCTCAAGGTGGCCGTGGCCAGGCCCGGGCGGCTGCTCGTCGGGTTCGACGAGATCCTCGTCGACGGCCGGCTCGACTTCCTGAAGCGGTTCGGGTGCAACAACGTCGTCGAGTGGGACGTGGAGGAGCCGGGCGAGTACGAGTTCGAGACGTTCGAGCCGTACACCTTCAAGTTCGCCGAGGTGTTCATGCCGGAGGGCGAGGCGACCGTCGAGGCCCTGGAGCTGCGGACCTACAGGAACCCGGACGCGACGCGCCCCTGCGCGCTGGAAGACCCGGCGGACCGCAAGATCTTCGAGGCGGCGCGCGAAACCTTCGCGCAGAACGCGGTCGACGTGTTCACGGACTGCCCGAGCCGCGAGCGCGCGGGCTGGCTCTGCGACAGCTACTTCACGGGCCCGGCCGAATCCTTCTTCACGGGGAGGAACGAAATCGAGCGCACGTTCCTCCGCAACTTCGCGCTCGCCGAGGCGTTTCCGCATCTCCCCGAAGGGATGCTGCCGATGTGCTATCCGGCGGACCACGCCAACGGGAACTACATCCCGAACTGGGCGATGTGGTTCGTCCTGGAGCTCGCGAACTACTTCGACCGGACGGGCGACCGCGGGACCGTCGACCTGCTCCGTCCCCGCGTGGAGGCGCTCCTGGCGTTCTTCGAACGGTACCGGAACGCCGACGGCGCGCTCGAGGACCTGCCGGCCTGGGTGTTCGTGGAGTGGAGCCACGCCAACGATCCGAAGCTGGTCAAGGACGGCGTGAACTGGCCCACGAACATGACGTACTCGGACGTCCTCGCGAAGGCGGCGCGGCTGTACGGGCGTCCCGAGCTCGCCGAACGGTCGGAGAAGCTCAAGGCGCTCGTCCGGGAACGCTCCTACGACGGCGCCTGGTTCCGGGACAACGCGAAGCAGCCCGACGTGACGGAGACCTGCCAGTACTACGCGTTCTTCCACGGCGTCGCGACGCCGGCGACGCATCCCGAGCTGTGGAGGAAGCTGACGGACGAATTCGGCCCCGAGCGGAAGGGCAGGGGGCTCCACGAAGATATCTGGCCGTCGAACGCCTTCATCGGCAACCTGCTGCGGCTCGCCGTGCTGAAGCGCGAAGGCCTCGGCGAACAGGTCTCCCGCGAAATCCGCGGCTACTACCTCAAGATGGCGGAGACGACGGGCACGCTCTGGGAGCACGACCGCCCCGAAGCCAGCTGCAACCACGGCTTCGCCTCCTACGTGGCCGTCCTCCTGGCCGGAAACCCGTAGTTTCGTGGCCTCGCAAAGCTCGGCCACGGAGGCCCGCGGGGACCGCGGGCGCTACCGGTAGCGGCCGCCGTCCCGGCGGCCACACATTATGCGCAACCGCTCTAGACCTTGAGCATCTGCTTGCGGAAGGCGAGGGCGACCGCCTCGGAGCGGTTGGCGACGCCGAGGCGCTCGAAAATCGCGGAGAGGTGCTTCTTGACCGTGATTTCCGAGAGGCCGAACTGCTTGGCGATGTCGGCGTTCGACTGGCCGTCCGCGACGGAGGCCAGGATTTCCATCTGGCGGTCCGTGAGCTTCCCCATCGCCTTGTCCTCCTCGATCTGAGCGAGAAGGCGCGTGGGGATCACCTGGTTGCCCTCGATGACGAAGCGGATGGTGTTCAGCAGGTCCATCTCCACCTTGTCCTTCAGCAGGACGCCGACGGCGCCGTTCAGGACGGCCGTCGCCAGCTCCGCCGACGTGCCGTAGGTGGTGAGGATCACGATCTTGATCCCGGGATGCGCCGCGTGGATGGCCTTCGTCGCCTCGCCGCCGGACATCTCGGGCATCATCAGGTCCATGATGACGACGTCGGGCGCGAGCGAGCCGGCGAGTTCGACGGCTTCGCGCCCGTTCCGGGCTTCGCCGACGACCGTCATGTCCTTGGCGGTCGAGACGAGGGTCGAGATGCCCATGCGCATCAGCATGTGGTCGTCGGCGAGAAGGATGCGGATCTTGCTCATGTCTTGCTTGCCTCCTGCGCCCGTGCGGCGGGAAGGGGGATGGCCACGACGGCCGTGGTGCCGGCGCCGGGCGCCGATTCGATCGTGAAAGTCCCGTTCAGCTTCGCGAGGCGGTTGCGGACGCCCTCGAGGCCGAAGTGCCCCTGTGCGGGGCCGTCGCAGGCGGCCGGGTCGAAGCCGCGTCCGTTGTCGCGCACCGAGAAGACGATGCGGTCCGGCTCGACGGAGCCCTCGATCGCGACCTCGGTGGCGCCGCCGTGGCGGATGGCGTTGCCCGTCAGCTCGCGGAGGATGGAGAGGATGGCGTGGGCTGTCGTGTCCCGGAAGAGCTGGCGCGGGACGTCGCACCGGATGTCCAGGACGGCGTAGCCGTCGATCTGCTCGAGCGTCTTGCGGATCGCGACGGCGAAGTCCCGCTCTTCCAGGGTGTCGCTGCGCAGGTCGAAGAGGCACTGGCGCAGCTCCGTGCGGCAGGAGTCGAGCATCTTGCGCGCGGTCCCGAGGCAGCGCGCGGCGGCCGCGGGATCGGCGTCGAAGGTCCCCGCGCCGACCGCCAGGTGGCAGGCGACGCCGGAGAGCGCCTGCGAGAGCGAATCGTGGAGCTCGACGGCGAGGCGCGTGCGTTCGTCGGTCTTGAACTCCGCGACGGCGTGGGCGACCTGCTCGCGGTAGAGCTCGCGTCCGCGGCGGTCCGCGAGGTGCTGCAGGGCGCGGTTCCAGACGAGGCCGCCGGCCAGCGCGGCCAGCATCACGGCGATCACCGCGTAGAGCCGGCCCGGGGTCCACCACGGCGCGCGCCGCAGCACGACGAGGTCGGCGGGCGACCGGAGGACGAGCGCGACGCCGTGGACCTTCGCGGAATCGTAGTCCCGGCGTCCGGGATCGGTCAGCAGGATGCACCGGCCGGTGGCCTGGACCTCGCTGCCGATGCGGAGCCCGTCGACGATGCCGGGGTTGGACGTCACGTCCACGGGAATCGACGCGTCGCCGGCGTCGAGCACGAAGCGCAGGTCGGGATCGCCGGGGGAGGGGAGGGTCCGTACGACGCCGCGGGCGCGCACGAGCGTTCCGTGGATCTGGGCGTTGATGGAGAGCAGCCCCTGGTCGTCCCAGAACGCGGCCGCGGCGTCCGCCGCCTCCTCGGCGGCAACCGGCGGTTGCGCCGGGGCGGCCTTCCACCGCGCCGCCGCGAGGTTGATGCGGAAGAGGTCCGTTTCGGGCCGGCCGGCGGCGACGACCGCTTCGCCGCACGGCGGAAGATCCACCCCGTGCGCGAGCGTCAGGTTGACGATCCGCCCGTCCCCGGTCCGCAGCATCGCCCGGTCGCCCGACCAGGTCGCGAGCACCTCGCCGGAGACGGACCGCTTGGACATCCGCGCGACTTCGTCGGACGTCAGGTAGAGGCGGTTCTCCAGGGGCGGGGCGGAGAACGGATCCGCCGGCGGCGGCGCGACGACCACGATGTCCTCCGGCGCGCGCGGGGCGATGTTCGGCCAGGAGAACTTGCGGACGCCCTCGACGTTCCGGCGGTAGACGCCGGTCACGCGGATCCGCGCGTCGACGAGGTCCCTTCGGTCGCCGAAGGCGTCCTGCGGGAACGAGACGGGGACGACGGCGCCGCCGTCCTCGAGAAGGAGGATCGTGTACCGGCGGTCGACCTCGTCCGGGAAGGCGTCGACCACGGTGCCCTCCGTCCGGACGACCGCCAGGTTGTGCTCGCGGGCGTTGAGCCCGGCGAGTCGCACGGCGACGGGCTCGGGGCGCGGGCCGCGCCCGAGGACGCGGAAGTCCTCGAGGAGGACGTAGGGCTCGTGCTCGGCGCTCATGTTGGCGACGCCGCTCGCCGCGATCGTGTCGCCCGGCTCCGGACGCGAGAGTTCGAGGTCGCGGTAGAACGACAGTCGCGTGCCGGAATCGTCGGACAGGACGACCTCGGCCGCCTTCGGCAGAACGAAGGTTTCGACGACCGTCCCCGTCACCTCGAAGGGGACCTTGCGGGGCGTGGCGTCCTCCGTGAAGGCGTCGATCTCCGCGATGGAGCGGAGCGTCCCCTCGGCCGGAACGACGGCCGGGACGAGGGCGAACGCCAGAAGGAGGGGAAGCACGCGTTGCATACGGCCCTTGTTCTACCCGATTTCGGGCGGCAAGGCAACTATACACTGGTATAATTGTCCGGAACTGGTGGATGTCCTAGAATGGCCGCGTCTTTTGACGACAACACGAAAGGACTCCCCCATGAGACTCCAGCACACGATCCTCGCCGCGCTCGCCCTTGCAGCCGGCATCGCATCCGCCGACCCGATCCTTCCGGCCGGCGACGCCGCCGCGACCACGGCGGCGATCCAGTCCGCGATCGACGCCGCGGTTTCGACCCAGGGAACCGTCACACTCGGCGCCGGCCTCTTCGAGATCGACTCGCAGCTGATGGTCACGGGCGGCGTCACGCTCGCCGGCCAGGGCTGGGACGACACGGTCATCAAGCAGACCACGACGACCCATGACGCGGATTCGCGCGTCGTGTGGCTCGACGGCGGCGCGACGGTCAAGCACGTCACGCTGACCGGCGGCGCGCTGGACCGGCCGGGCGGCTGGAGCTGGGGCGCCGGCGCGTACGTCCGGAACGGCACGATCTCCTGGTGCTGCATCACCAACAACACGGCCGGCTCCACCCTTTCCGCCAACAACTGGGGCGCCGGCGTCGGCTTCGGCGAGGGCCAGGGCTCCATCGACCACTCGATCATCGCGGACAACCGGCTGGTGGGCACGCAGACCTCGTACGGCGCCGGCATCGCGGTCCGGCAGGCCTCCGGCCCGATCACCATCGACTCGTGCCTCGTCAGCGGCAACGTCGTCGTTCAGAGCGACGGCAACGGCGCGAACGGCGGCGCCGGCATCGGCATCGACCATTCCTTCTACGCCAGCAAGGGATACCCCATCGCGGTCCGCAGCACGACGATCGCCGGGAACCGGGCCGAGAAGTCCGCGGCGCAGGGGAGCGTGCCCCTCTTCGGCGCGGTCTACACGCTGGGCGACCCGGAGGGGAAGTTCTCGATGCTCGACTGCGTCGTCGCGGGCAACGCCGCCCCGGGAACCAACGCCACGGTGTCGCTCGACTACGACGGCGGCGTGGACTACTGCCTGTTCGACGTCGCCGACGACAAGGCCGGCGAGCACAGCCTGGTCGGCGACCCGGCGTTCGTCGATCCGGACGAGGGCGACTACCGCCTGGACCTGGGGTCCCCCGCGGTCGGCACGGGCGCGTCCTACGAGGGCATCGGCGCCGATCTCGGCAACAAGGCCTTCTCCGACCCGCCCTCCATGGGCTGCCACGAATACGAGGAGCTGGCCGCAAGGCCCGTCTTCGCCATCGCGTCCGGCGCCACGTTCGATTCGCCCACCAACGTGACGCTCTCGTGCGCGACGGCGGGCGCGACGATCTACTACACCGTCGACGGCTCCCGTCCGACGCGTTCGAGCACGGAGTACACGGGATCGATCGCGCTCTCCGCCACGACGACGATCAAGGCCCGGGCCTATGCGCCGGACCTGGGCCCGAGCGCCGTCGCCACCGCGGCGTACACGGTGAAGCGGCCCACGCCGAAGCCCACCGATTTCGCGAAGTCCGTCCAGATCACCATCTCCGAGGCGCTCTGCCCGAACGAAATCACGACCGGCGTCCCCGCGCTCGTCCGGCTGGGCGAGACGGCCATCGCCGGCTTCGACTACGACGACTTCACGCTCGCGAACGGCGGGGACATGATGTTCGCCGACACGAGCGGCAACCCGCTGCCCCACGAGGTCGACACCTGGGACGAGAACGGCGAATCGCTCGTCTGGGTGCGGCTGCCCTCGACCGCAGCCAACACGACGATCACGATGTACTACGGCAACGGGGCCGTCTCCCCGGCGGAACCGGAGGAGGTCTGGAGCGGCTACGTCGGCGTCTGGCATCTCAACGAGGCAAGCGGCGACGCGCAGGACGCCACCGGCCACGGCCTCGTGGCGGTGCCGACCGGCGCGGACGCGGCGGCGGACTCGGTCGGGGCCGCGTGCCAGGTCGGCATCGGCCGTCAGATGGCGACGGCGCAGGGGAACAAGTCCTACCTCGCCGTCGCGGATTCCCCCCTGCTCGACTGCGGGGACTCGCTGACGTTCTCCGGCTGGTTCAAGGCCGCCGGCACGTTCGCCAACTACTCGATGCGCTACGTCTCGCGCAAGAACTCCTACCTGGACGCGAACGGATGGGAGGCCGAGGCGAGGTACAGCTCCTCGGTGGACAATTCCGCGACGCAGGTCTCCGCCCGGGGTTCGGGCTCGGGCGACCATTGGGTGACCGTGCCCGACGTCCGCGAAAACTGGCTGCACCTTGCGCTCGTGTACGACGGCACGGCAGTCACCTTCTACGTGAACGGCGTCGCGCAGACGCCCATCGAAATGAGCGGCAAGGCCGCCGCGGACAACGACCTTCCGCTGGCCTTCGGCAACAACGCGGCCGGCACCGAGGCGAACTGGGTCGGCTTCATGGACGAGCTCCGCCTTTCCGCGGACCCGGCGTCCGCCGACTACGCGATCGCGGAATACAAGGCGATGAACATGTCCGGGACGGAGGTCTTCCGCTACGGGGACGCCCATGACATCACGCCCGCCGGCATCCAGCCGGGCGCAACGCCTGCCAAGACGCGGTGGACGATCCAGGCCGCGATCGACGCCGCGGCGATCCTGCCGGAGCCCGGCACGGTGGTCCTCGCCGAAGGGCTCTTCGAGATCGACGCGCAGCTGATGGTCACGGGCGGCGTCACGCTCGCCGGCCAGGGCATGGACTACACCGTGATCAGGCAGACGGAGGAGGGGCTGGACAAGCGCGTGATGACGGTCGACGGCGGTGCGACGGTCGAACAGCTCACGATCACGGGAGGCCACCCCACGCAGACCACGATGGAGGACGGCAGGATCGAGAACAACTGGAACAACGGCGCCGGCGCGCACGTCGTCGACGGGACGATCTCCTGGTGCTGCATCTCCAACAACGTGGCGCTGACGGGCAACGACAACTACGGCGGCGGCGTCTTCCTCCGCAAGGGCCGGATCGACCATTCGATCATCGCGAGCAACCGCGTCGCCACGACGACGCACACCGAGGCGTTCGGCGGCGGCATCGCCGCGCGCAATCTCCTCGGGCCGGTCGAGATCGACACGTGCCTCGTCTACGGGAACAGCGTTGTCAACACCGCCAAGGCCGGGTTCGGCGGCGGCATCGCCGTCGAGTACCTCGCGAACGACCGGAGCACGGCCGTGACGGTCCTCAACACGACGATCGTCGGGAATTCGGCCGGCACGGAGGAAACCTCCGGGGCCGCGGAAGGCGGCGCCGTCTACGTGCATGTCTCCTCCTATCCGGACCAAGGCAACGGGTTCTCGATGATGGACTGCATCGTCGCGGGCAACCAGACGGCGAACGCGACCGCCACCGTGGCGGTGTCCGACCCGTCCAAGGTCGACTGGTGCCTGTTCGACGTCGCGGGCGACAAGCTCGGCGACAACAGCCTGGTCGGCGACCCGGCGTTCGTCGATCCGGAGAACGAGGACTTCCGCCTGTCCCTGGAGTCCCCCGCCGTCGGCGCGGGCGAATACCGCGAGGGCCTCGGCGACGACCTGGCCGGCATCGCGTTCTCCGAGACCCCGTCGATGGGCTGCTACGAATACGGCGAGCTGGCCGCGAAGCCGACGTTCGACCCCGCGTCGGGCGCCGTGTTCTATCCGTCGACGAACGTGACGGTGGCGTGCGCGACGGAGGGCGCCGTGCTCCGCTACACGACCGACGGCTCCCGTCCGACGAAGACGAGCCCGCTCTACGAGGGCCCGATCCCCCTCGCCGCCTCGGCGACGATCCGCGTGCGCGCCTTCGCGGAGGGCATCGGCCCGAGCGCCATCGCGACCGCGACGTTCACGTATGGGACAAGCACGAACGCCGCGAAGGCCGGCGACACGGAATACCCGACCGTCGAGGAGGCCATCCAGTCGGGCAAGGAGCCGGTCGAGCTGCTCCGCGACGCGACCTGGGACCCGACGACGCCGGGCGAATACACCATCACGACGAACGGATACGACCTCGACATCGGCGGCGACCTCGAGCACTCCGTCAAGGACAACGGCGACGGGTCGATCACGGTGACCGTGACCGACGGCGCGGTCCGCGTCCGCGCCAGCTCGATCGCGGTCGGCGCGACGACGGTCCTCGTCGGCGTCGAGGGGATCAAGGCCGACCGCTGGTACGCGCTCGAGAAGACGACGGACCTCGCGCAGGCCTTCGTCCTCGACGAGACGACCTGGACCCCGGCCACCGACCTCCTCGTCGGAACGGGCGAGCTCGAAATCGCCATCGGCGAGAACGAGGCGTGCGCGTTCTACCAGATCCGCGAGTCGGACAAGGACCCGAACCCGTAGGGAGATCCTTCCGCCGACGGGCATCGGGAACGCAATCGCTTCGCGACGCCATCCGGAGACAGCGGCCATGCACACGACAAGAATCCTTCCCGTCGCCGCCTTGATCGCGCTGGCGGCCGCCCTTGCAGCACGCGGCGAGCCGCTGGTGCGAAGCGGCGACACGATCGTCTTCCTGGGCGATTCGATCACCCACTACGGCGTCGAGCGCTCGCACGGCTACGTGAACCTGACGGTCCAGGGGCTCGCGGCGAACGGAATCGACGTCCGGTGGATCGGACGCGGCGTCCCGGGCGAGAAGGCGTCCCAGATGCGCGCGCACTTCCAGCGCGACGTCGTCGACAGCCATCCGGCCGTCGTGACGATCAGCGCCGGCGTGAACGACGTCGCCCTCTCCGACCAGGAGCCGGCGAGCGGGCCCGAGGAC
>JAFPUX010000255.1 GCA_017413145.1 Kiritimatiellia bacterium
CGACGCGCCGGACATGACCGGCGCCGGCGGCGACCTGCGCGACGAAAGCGGCGACGACCCCGCCGAACGCCGCCGCAAGCGCAAGGAGAACGAGCGCAAGGGCGACATCGTCCTGGACGAGGCGTTGCGCGTCCTCGCCGACCTCGCGGACCTCCACGGCGCGCCGCCCGCCCTCTCGTCCGGCGGCGCGCCGGCGGCCGCGCCCGACGACTTCCTCCGCTCGCTGCTGCCGTGAAGCCCCCGCGCTTCTGCCTGTTCCTGCTCGTCGCATACCTCCTCGCGGCCCTCGTCGGCGAGGCGGCGTATCTGCGCGCGAAGGCGCTGGACGAAACGCCGTCCTACAACCGCCCGTGCCTCGAGCTGCGCTACCTGCCGCCGCTCTCGCGCGCGGCTGACGCGGAGGGCACGGAGCGCTTCTTCCTCCTCGGCTCGGACAACCTCGGCCGCGACGTGGCGCGCCGCCTCCTGCAGGGCGCGCGCATCGCGTTGCACGTCGGGCTCGTCTCGTCCCTCCTGGCCGTCCCGTTCGGGACGTTCCTCGGGCTTCTCGCCGGCTGGTTCGGACGATGGGTCGACGCGCTCTGCACGTGGCTCGCCGCGACGATCGCCGCGGTGCCGTCGCTCCTGCTCATCCTCGCGATCTCGCTCGTCGCCGGCAAGGGGCTGCTCGGCGTCTACGTCGGCATCGGCGTCACGACCTGGGTCGGCGTCTACCGCACGGTCCGCGCCGAGACGATCAAGTTGCGCTCGCGCGGCTACGTCCAGGCGGCCCGCGCGCTGGGCTACTCCGCCCCGCGCATCCTCGTCCGGCACCTGCTGCCGAACGTCGCGCACCTGGTCATCGTGGCGTTCTCGCTGCGCTTCCCGGCGGCCGTTTCGACGGAGGTCTTCATGAGTTTCCTCGGGCTCGGCGCGCAGGGCGAGCCCTCGTGGGGCGTCATGATCGCGAACGCCCGCGTCCGGCTCTGGCAGGGCGTGTGGTGGGAGGGCTTCTTCGTGACGCTGGCCGTCTTCGGGCTCGTCCTCGCCGCCAACCGCGTCGGCGACTGGCTCCGCGACCGGCTCGACCCGACCTTCCGTCCCGCGGCGTAGGCCCTAGGGCTGGTAGATGTAGGAATCGCTGTCGGCGGAGCGCTCGGGCTTCCACGCGGCGGCGTTGCGGCGGCCGAAGAGCGCCGAGCCGACGCGCACGAAGGTGGCGCCTTCCTCGATCGCGACCTCGAAATCGCCCGACATGCCCATCGAGAGCTGCGGCAGCGAGATCGAGAACTCCCGCTCCAGCGCGTCGCGCAGCTCGCGCAGGGCGCGGAAGTGCGGGCGCGACGCCTCCGGGTCGGGCGTCCACGGCGGAATCGTCATGAGGCCGACGAGCCGCACCTCGCCCTCCTCGAGCGCGGCGCGGACGGCCTCCCGGACGGACACCGCCGTGAAGCCGTGCTTGCTCGCCTCCTCCGCGACGTTAACCTCGAGAAGCACGTCCGGGCGGGCGCCGCTCTCGCGCTGGACGCGCGCGAGGGCGTCCAGCGTGTCGAGCGCGTCGACCGCGTGGATCGTCGTGAAGAGCGAGAGCGCGTGGCGGACCTTGTTCCGTTGGAGAGGCCCGATGAGGTGCCACTCGGCCGACGGGCAGAGCGGCGCCTTCGCGAGCGCCTCCTGGACGCGGTTCTCGCCGAGGACCGTCACGCCGTCGCGGATCGCCTCGGAGACGATTTCGGGCGGGAAGGTCTTGGATACGCCTACGAGAGTGACTTCGCCGCGGTCGCGCCCGGCGCGGCCGCAGGCGGCCTGGATGCGGTTTTCGATGACGGCGTGACGGGCTGCGAAGTCTTCTTCCATGGTGGTTCTACGGGAGGACGTAGACCGGCTGCGGCGCGGGCACGACGAGCGCGGGCGCGGGGGCCGGGATGACGAGTTGCTGGGCGGGAAGCGTGTAGACGGTCGCGCCCGGGGCGGCGGCGGGCGCTGGCGCGGCGGCGGGCG
>JAFPUX010000256.1 GCA_017413145.1 Kiritimatiellia bacterium
CCGCCGCCGCGTTTTCGTCCGCCCGGCCCGCCGACCTGGCCGGCGCGACGGACGCCGAAATCCGCGCGGAACTCCGCCGCGCGCGGCGGAGCCTCGAAGAAGGGCGCCCCCGCGAGGCCGAGGCCGTCTACCGGGACCTCGTCGCCGCGCGCCCGCTCGACGCCGAAGCCCGCATGCTGCTCGGCATCCACCTGCAGGACCTCTCCAAGGACCCGTTCGCCGCGATCGCCCAGTTCAACGACTTCCTCCGCCTCGCGCCGGACAGCCAAAAGGCCGACATGGTCCGCGAACGCATCCACGCCTGCGAGCTCGACATCGCGAAACGCTTCCACGCGGCCGACGCCGCGGCCGGCGAGCGGGATTCCCCCCGGAACGACGCAAAGGTCGACGACCTCGAAAACGCCCTCGCCTCCGCGCGCGCCGAAACCGCCGCCTTGCGCGACGAGCTGGAGGGCGTCCGCGCCGAGCGCGACCGGCTCGAACGCGACAACGCGGCCAAGCAAAACCAGATCGACGCGCTCAAGGGCAAGGGCGTTTCCGCACGCGCACCGCGCGACGACCTGACCGCCCGCTTCGACCGCCTCTCCGAAGAGGCCGGCGACCTGCCGTCCGGCGGCACGCCGTCCGCGACGACGCCGTCCGCGGCGCGGACGGACGACCCCGTCCGCATCGCCGAGTACATGACCTACGAAGTCAAGCGCGGCGACACGCTCTGGAAAATCGCCCAGAAGGCCTACCACGACGGCTCGCGCACCGCCGAAATCAAGGCGGCCAATCCCGGCCTCGTCGGCGCGGACGGAACCGTCCGCGAAGGCACGATCCTGAAAATCCCGCGCTGACCGGCGCTTCCGCCGGCGGCCGCTCCCTCCCCTCCCCCGGAGTCTTCCGCCATGCAGCGTCCCGTTTCCGTTTCCACCAGTTGCGTCCCGAATCCGGACGCGGCGCTCTTCGATTCGTTCGCCCGCGCGGGCGTCGCCTGCGCCGAAATTTCCATGCCGGGGCGCAACTACGCGTCCTTCCCCTACGCGGAGTGCGCGCGTTGGGCGCGCGACGCCGGCGTCGCGATCCGGTCGTTCCACCTGCCGTTCTACACGGAGGAAACGGTCGACCCCGCCGCGCTCGACCCCGCCGTCCGCCGCCGCACCGCGGAAATCCACCGGCACTACTTGGAGGTCGCCGCGTCGATGGGCGCGCGCGTCGCCGTCGTCCACGCCTGCCTCGAACCCGTGGCGGACGCCGACCGCGCCGAACGCCTCGCCCGAGCAAAAGAGTCGATGGCGGCGCTCGCCGAAGCCGGCGCCGCGGCGGACTTGACTGTCTGCGTCGAGAACCTTCCGCGCTCCTGTCTCGGCAACACGTCCGCCGAGCTCGCGGACATCGTCGCCGCCGATCCACGCCTGCGCGTCTGCTTCGACACGAACCACCTGCTCCTCGAGTCGCACGCGGATTTCCTCGTGCGCCTCGGGCCCCTCGTCGCCACGACGCACGTCTCGGACTACGACTTCGTCAACGAACGCCACTGGCTTCCCGGCGAGGGGAAGATCGACTGGCGCGCGCTCGCGGACGGCCTCGACTCGATCGGCTACGCGGACGCGTTCAACTACGAGCTCGACTTCCGCGGCAACCCGAAGACCGTCGCGCGCGACCGCGACCTGACGGCGGCGGACATCGTCCTCAACGCCCGCGAAATCGAAGCGCGCGCGCCGCTGACCGTCCACGGCGCCGGCGGTCTTCCCGACCTGCCGCTCTGGCCCTAGAGGCGGAGCGTTCCGCCGGGCTGCAGGACGACCGGCTTCCCGCCGGCGACGAGCCAGAGCGGAACCGCGGTCGGGTTTTCGAGCACGCGTCCGTCGAGCGTCCCGCGCAGCGCGCGGAACGCGAGGACGTAGCGGCAGATTTCGGCGTTCGTCGCGGCCCAGACGTCGTCGCGTCCGCCGAAGAGCGCGCAAAGCGCGTCCATCGCCGCCCAGTCCTCCTCCGTGCGGAACTCGAACGAGTGGCCCCAGCAGTAGAAGAGCGCGGGCTCGGCCGTGGCGGGGTCCGCAACGTCGAGGAACTTGCGCGCGACCTCGGCGGCGTCCGGACGGTTCTGGTGGATCGTCGGACCCCAGGCGAGGAAATCCTCCGGCACGGCGAAGTCGGACCGGGCCGCGCAGATGCGCGCGTGGACGATGCCGAGCGCGCGCAGCGCTGTGTCGGCCGCCGGGCCCTTGGAATGCTCGCCGCACGGGTACGCCGAGCCTTCCACCGGATGTCCGGCGAGCGCCTCGAGCGCGAGGCGGTCGCGCGCGATGTCGCCCGCGGCGACCGCCGGGAGCGTCACGTTCCACGTCTCGTGGCGGAGTCCGTGCACCGCCACCTCGTGTCCGGCGTAGAGCGACGCGACATCGGACGCGCGGACGTTCCACGCGTCGTCGTCCGCGCCGTCGCCGGAGAGCTTTCCGGAATTGAGGTTGAAGGTGCCGCGCAGGCCGTGGCGGTCCAGGAGCTCCACGAGCCGGCGGTCGTTGCGCATGCCGTCGTCGTAGGAGAACGTCACCGCCTTGCGCCGGAAGCCGGGCCAGCACAGGACCGGCCTCCCGGCCGGTCCGGAGTGACGAGTGACGAGTGACGAATGACGAGAGGACAAGGGCGGTTCACCGGAAACCAGGATCCGTTCGACCGGATCCGGATGTGCCGGGGCGCCTTCCGGGGTGGGGTTCGGGGAGGGGCTTTGCCCCTCTCCTATAGCCCTCGGCGCTCCCGCGCCGAGGGTCTTGAGGTCGAGCGCCTGGCCGGGCGCGAGAACGACCGGGACCGCTCCTTCGCCGTGGCCGTGGTCGGGGCCCCACGAGGCGTGGACCGGAATCGCGGAGAGGTTGCGCACGACAGTGCCGTCCAGCGTGGGGACGACGGACGCGCAGGCGTTCCAGTAGTCGGCGAGCTCGAGGTTCGTGCAGTACCAGACGCCCTCGCGGCCGCCCAGCGCGGCGCAGAGCGCGTCGAGCGCCTCCCAGCGGCCTTCGAACTCGTAGCCATGGCCCCAGACCGAGAGCGCGGCGAGCGTGCCGCCCCACTGGCCGTCCCGGAAGAACGGTTCGACGAACGACGCGACGTGGCGCTCGTGGAAGGACTGCGTCCAGCGCAGGAAATCCGGAACGGGGAAAATCGAATTGCGCGTCTCCGCGGCGGTGCGCGCGTAGGCGACGCCGGCCTCGCGCATCGCGTCCACCGCGGCGTCGCCGTGCGCGCCGTAGGGCGACGCGAAACCGCGGACGGGCCGCCCGAGCAGGTCCTCCAGCGCCGCACGGCCGTCGCGGATTTCGGCGAGGCGGCGGTACGGGTCGAGGCGGTCCAGATTCAGGTGGTTCCATCCGTGCGACGCGATTTCGTGCCCGGCGTAGAGCGACGCGACTTCGTCGCGGGAAACGACGCCGTCGCGACCGAAGCGGCCCGGGACGAGGTTGAACGTCGCCTTGAGCCCGCGGGCGTTGAAGGCGGCGACGAGCCGGCGGTCGTGGACCGTGCCGTCGTCGAACGACAGCGTCACGGCCTTCCGCGTTCCGCCGGGGAACGTGAAGTAGAACTTGTTTTGCGTGTCCATGGAACTTCCTCCGGACCGCCCGCGCGCAACGGCTACCAGCGGCCGAGAACCGCCTTGGCGAGGCGTTGGCCGATTTCGCGGTACTGGCGCGGGGCGAGGGACGAATTGCGGATGCGCCCGAACGGGACGCGGACCGCGATGCGCGGGACGTCCAGCGCCGGGAAATCGCCGTCCGGCGCGGGATCCGCCGCGGCGAAGGCGTCCGCGTCCGCGTAGTCCGGCGCGAGCGCCTGCGCGAAGAGGTTGATCCAGGCGCGGGCCGATTTCTCCGCGGCGGGGTCGGCGCACGGCGCGGCGGCGGCGCGCACGGTGCCGCCGGGCGCGGCGGC
>JAFPUX010000031.1 GCA_017413145.1 Kiritimatiellia bacterium
GCGGCGGCGCGGCGGGCGCGGTCGCGTCGGGGTCGGCCGCGCACGGCGCCGGCCACGCGGCGCTCACGGAGGAGATGCGGAAGAACCTCGAGAAGAGCTTCGGCTTCGACAAGCCGCTCCCCGTGCGCTACTGGAACTGGCTCGTGCGCGACCGCTGCGGCCTGCGCGCCAAGTCGGTCCAGTACACCGACCGCACCGCGTGGGACCTCATCGCCTCGCGCATCCCCGTGTCGCTCTGGTTCGGCATCCCCGGATTCTTCCTCGCCTACCTCGTGTGCATCCCGCTCGGCATCGCCAAGGCCGTGCGGCGCGGGTCGGCGTTCGACCTGGCGTCCTCCGCGCTCGTCTTCGCCGGCTACGCGATCCCCGCCTTCGCGCTCGGCATGCTCCTCAAGACGCTGCTGTGCGGCACGTCGGAGGCCTTCTGGGACGTCCTCCCGCTCGGCGGCTTCGAGAGCGACGGATTTTCGTCGATGTCCTTCGGCGCCAAGGCCGCCGACCGCTTCGCGCACATGGTTCTGCCGGTCGTCTGCTACATGGCCGGTTCGTTCGCGATGCTCACGCTGCTCGTGAAGAACTCGCTCCTCGACCAGCTCGGCGCCGACTACGTCCGCACCGTCCTCGCGCGCGGCGCGTCGCTGCGGCGCGCGGTCTGGTGCCACGCGCTGCGCAACGCGCTCGTCCCGGTGGCGACCGGCTTCGGCGGCGTCCTCGCCGTCTTCTTCGCCGGGTCGGTGATCGTCGAATCGGTCTTCGACATCCCCGGCATGGGCAAGCTCTCGCTCGAGGCGCTCGAATCGCGCGACTATCCTGTCTTCCTCGGCCTGCTCTCCGTCACCTCCATCCTCGGCCTCGCCGGCCAGCTTCTCTCCGACCTGGCCTACGTCCTCATCGACCCCCGCGTGCGGTTTTCGAAATGAGAAAGAACCCGCCATCCACCCCTTGGGGCCGTTTTCGCGCCAGCCGGCGCGGTTGGTGGTCGTTTCTCCTGCTCGCGGGGATCTTCGCCGTCTCGCTGTGCGCGGATTGGATCGCGCCCGATCCGGGGAAGACCTTCGGACCGGAGGCGATCGAGCCCTACCTGCGGCCGGAGAAGGTTTCCGGCGGTCACTACCCGGTCGCGGCGGCGGAATACGCCGCGGCCCCCGATTCCGACACTCCTCACTCGTCACTCGTCACTCGTCACTCGTCACTCCATCTCCTCCGCGCATGGGGCGACACGGAACGCTTCGCGGCCGCGCTCGAAGCGCCGCTCCCGGCCGCGCTCGCGCCCGCTATCGAAGCACGCCTGCGCGGCGAAGCGGCGCCGGCCTTCGAATGCACCGCAGGTGACGTCTCCTTCCGCCTCGCCCCCTCCTCCCCTCCCACCACCCAACCACCCAACCACCAAACCACCAAACCACCTAACCACCCAACCACCCAACCAACCGTCCGCGTCTACCTGCGCCGCGCCGACTGGCGTACCGCGCCGCCGGAAGACAATGCGCAATGCTCAATGCGCAATGCGCAAGACTCTTCCACTCGTCACTCGTCACTCGTCACTCGTCACTCCGGTTCGAGCGGCCCGCCGCTCGAACCGGCGGTGTTCCCCTTCCGTCCGGTGCCGGGGCATCCGTTCGGGTTCGACAACGCGGGGCGCGACGTGTTCGCGCTCGTCCTGCACGCGACGCGCATCGCGCTCGCGTTCGGCCTGCTGCTCACGCTCGCGTCGCTGCTTCTCGGCGTGGTCGCCGGCGCGGTGCAGGGTTACTTCGCGGGCTGGACGGACCTGGCGGGCCAGCGCTTCACCGAAATCTGGGGCGCGTTGCCGTTCCTCTACGTCGTGATCTTCCTCGGCAACGCGTTCGGCCGCTCGTTCGGGCTGCTGCTCGTCTGCTACGCGATCTTCAACTGGATCGGAACGGCCGCCTACGTGCGCGCCGAGTTCCTGCGACTGCGCGGGCGGCCGTTCGTCGAGGCGGCGCGCGTGCAGGGTCTCCCCTCGCGCCGCATCATGCTGCGCCACGTCCTCCCGAACGCGCTCACGCCGCTCGTCACGCTCTTCCCGTTCCTGCTCGTCGGCGCGATCGGGTCGCTCGCGGCGCTGGACTACCTCGGCTTCGGCCTGCCGGCCGGCACGCCGTCGTGGGGCGAGCTGCTCCAGCAGGCGCAGGGCGCGCGCGGCGCGTGGTGGCTCGTGCTCTGGCCCTCGCTCGCGCTCTTCGTCGTCATGCTCCTCGGCGTCTTCGTCGGCGAGGGCCTCCGCGACGCGTTCGACCCGAAGCCGGTTAGCTCGTTGGACCGGGAGCCCCGCCGTGCCCCGGCGCTCCGCGCCGGGGCACGCGGGGCTCAAGCCCAACGGCAGGGCGAGGAAGCCACAAGGCCGTCTCCGGGGGAAGCTTTCCCGCATCCGGCCGAGGTTTCTTCCCCCGCCTCCGCCGCAAGCGCCAGCGAAGCGGCCCCCTTTCCAAGCACACAGGTCCTCGACGCCGGCATCGGCGCCGAGGCGCCGGTGCTGGCCGTCGAGGACCTTCGCATCTCCTTCGACACCGCGCAGGGTGAGCTTCGCGCCGTGGACGGCGTATCATTGACGCTCCGCCGCGGTGAGACGCTCGGGCTCGTCGGCGAATCGGGTTGCGGCAAGTCGGTGACGGCGATGTCGGTGCTGCGGCTTGTTCCGTCGCCGCCCGGCCGCCTCGTCTCGGGCTCGATCCGCTACCGGGGCCGCGACCTCGCGACGATGCCGCTCGCGGAGCTGCGCAATATCCGCGGCGGCGCGATCGGCATGGTCTTCCAGGACCCGATGTCCGCGCTCTCGCCGCTGCGCCGCGTCGGCCCGCAGCTGCTCGAGGCCGTTCGCCTGCATCGCGCGGTCTCCCGCGCCGAAGGTCTCCGCCTCGCCCGCGAGGCGCTCGAACGCTGCGGCATCCCCGATCCGGACCGCTGCCTGCGCGAATTCCCGTTCCGCCTCTCCGGCGGCATGCAGCAGCGCGTCATGATCGCCGCCGCCCTCCTCTCCGAACCGGAGCTCGTGATCGCGGACGAGCCGACGACCGCGCTCGACGTGACGGTCCAGGCGCAGGTGCTGGAGCTGCTGCGCACCGCGCGCGGCCCGGACACCGCGCTGCTCCTCATCTCGCACGACATGGCGGTCGTCCGCTCCGTGTGCGAACGCATCGCGGTCATGTACGCCGGGCGCATCGTCGAGGAAGGCCCCGCGGACGAAGTCTTCTCGCACCCGCGCCACCCCTACACTGCCGCGCTTCTCGCCGCGATGCCCTCGCGCCACGCACCCGGCGAGCGCCTCCCCGCGATCCCCGGCACCCTTCCCTCCCCGCTCGCGCTGCCCGAAGGCTGCCGCTTCGCGCCGCGGTGCAAGCGCGCCGGGGCCGCGTGCCGCGGCCCCGGCAGTGACGAGAGACGAGTGACGAGTGACGAGAGAGGGCATGTCTGGGACTGCCTCGATCCGATGCCCGCGGACGCGGAGCGGACGCCATCCTGCCATGCGACAACGACGGCGGCGACCGCGGCAGCCGCGGTGCGGCGGCCCGCGGCGCCGCCGCTGCTGTCGCTTCGCTCGCTCAGCAAGCAGTATCCCCGCGTCCTCGCGCTCGACGGCGCGACGCTCGACCTGGCACCGGGCGAGACGCTCGCGGTCGTGGGCGAATCCGGTTCGGGCAAGACGACGCTCGCGCGCCTCGTGGCGGGGTTGGAGCGAGCGACCGCGGGCGACATCCTCTTCGACGGCGCGCCGCTGCCGTTCGACCGCTCGCGCGCGCAACGCCGCGAGATCCAGATGGTCTTCCAGGACCCCTACGCCTCGCTCAACCCGCGCGGGCGGATCGGCGACCTCGTCACGGAGGGCGCGTTCGTGCACGGACTCGTGGATCGCGCGGGGCGCGCCGCGCTCGCGCGGGAGCTACTCGCGGCGGTCGGGCTGCCGCCGGAGGCGGCGGCGCGGCATCCGCACGAGTTCTCGGGCGGACAGCTGCAGCGCGTCTCGATCGCCCGCGCGCTGGCGCTGGAGCCGCGCCTGCTGCTCTGCGACGAGCCGGTCTCGGCGCTGGACGTTTCCGTGCAGGCGCAGATCCTGAACCTCCTCGCCGACCTCAAGCGCGAGCGCGGCCCGGCGATGCTGTTCATCACGCACGACCTGGCGGTCGCGCGCTCGGTCGCGGACCGCGTGGCCGTCATGGCCGCCGGCCGCATCGTCGAGCTCGGCCCCGCCGCGAAGATCTTCTCCGCGCCGGAGCACCCCGTCACGCACTCGCTTCTCGCCGCGGAACCGCGCTAGAGCATTTCGATGACGTCGCGAAGGGTCGGCACCGATCCCGAAAATTCCTTTACCATTTCTCTTGCCTCCCTGAACGATTGTTTCGCCTCGGAAACCGGTTCGTCGAGATCGTCGAAGTCCCCCTTGGCGACGATTCCGTCCGGCGGCCCCTTCCGGAGGATCGCGGACATGTCCCGAAGGGCCGAAAGATGCCTGGTCAGATTCTTCCGGAAGGGGACGAGAAGCATTTCCGGAACGCCGTTCGTTGGCAGGGACGAAAGCGTCGTGACGCGGGCCTCCAGCAATGCGACCGCCTCGCGGCATGCAATGTCCTCGTCCCAGTCGAAGTCGGCCGACTTCAGGGCTTCCTTGAGCTTGTCCGCCCTTGAGAACGCCTTGGCGAGCAACGCGGAGAAATCGGCGCCCGGACGATCCTTCGTCCCGAAGAACGCCTCGCACGAATCCTTGAGGGCGCCGGTTTGCCGGAGAAGATCCAATGCCTCGGCCGGATCGAGCCGGGCCGAACCCCGCGCGGCTTCCTTCACGGACACCAGGTCGTTCTCGTCGAAATCCGGCAGCGTTCCGCTTCCCTTCATGAGGGCGACGGCCCGAGCACGGACGTCCTTGGCCGCGGCCGCAAGCGCCTTTGCCTCGGACCGGCGAGCCGCATCCGTTTCTTCGGAGGCCGCGATGGAAAGCAGCTCCGCGACCGCCATGACCTCCCATGCATCCTGGGCCGTGAAGCGTTGGCTTCGTTTCATCCGTTCCGATTCGGCGGTAGCCGCCTCTTTCTCCGCCCGGGCGGCGTTTTTCTCCGGAATCTGGTTGCCGGAGCGACCCGACGACGCCTTCTTTCCGGCCTTCGCCGGCGCGGCGCGTTTGGAAACATCGGGCGCGTCCGTGGAGGAGGAAGCGGCCAAGCGGAATCCTTTCGAGGTAAACCGGTGGGCACGACCGGCTACGGAATGGCCGGATGGGGACTTCCCGCTCGGCGTCATGCAGTGGTCGGCAGAATCCATCCAACTTCCGCCATAAAAGCCGGCGATGCCCGCTTCGGCCAGGATGTCCACGAAGGTGTGTTCCTCCACGTTGCCGATCATGTCGAAAAGTCCGAACGCATTCGGCTCCTTCTGCCCGACGGGATGCGGCCGCTTGCCGGAATTGTCCTGGAACCAGGCGATCCGGCCGAGATCGTCCGGCCCGATTTCCGTTCCGTCCGGAAGCTTGCAGTAGTCCCCCGTCGTTCCGGCACGGCAGGCGAGCGTCCATTCGGAGGGCGCCGGAAGACGGAAGACGAGACCCGCTTCCTTCGCGGCCGGGGTCGCGTTGAGCTTCTCCAGGAATCCCAGGCAATCGTCAAGGGAAACGCAGATGGCGGGCAGGTCCGGCGCGACGAAATCCAGGTTGTCGATGGGAATCATGCACGGGCTTCCCGTCACGGCGAACCACTCCGCCTGCGTCACCTCGCGCCGTCCGATCAGGAACCCCGTTCCGGGAACGGCCGCCATGTCGGCGACCAAACCCGGGACGGTCTTCCCGGAAACGGCTTCGCGGACCTTCCGCTCCGCGGCCTCGCGCTTCCTGCTCTGCTCCCGTTCCCTGTCTTCCCGCATTTTCTCGAGTTTCGCCCGCCGTGCTTCCTGGAAAGCCATCTGTTCCTCTTCCGCGGTCATGGCCCGCAGTCCGTCGAGCGCCTTCGCGATCTCCGCCTCCCCGCGGACCGCGCAAATCCGGAAGCCCGTGGTGAACCTTGACTTCCGGTCCTTGAAAAAGGTGTTTTCGGCGGACCAGTCTATTTCTTCCTCCTCCGCATCAGCATCATCA
>JAFPUX010000032.1 GCA_017413145.1 Kiritimatiellia bacterium
AGTCGCGGCCGCCCGCGCCGCCGCCGGCCACGAGCAGGATGCGGGCCGTGCCGCCGGCGGGAACGGTGAACGTGCCGTCGGCGAGGAACTTCACGACCGTGGAGTCGTCGGGGAGGAGCGCCGTGGCCACGCTCGCGCCCGTCGTCGTGACGGTCGCGGGCACGGGCGCGGCCGAAGCCGGAAGCGCGAGGGCGAGGAGGAACGGAAGCAGGGACTTGCGCATCATGGAACGTCTCCTTGTGGAACGGAACCGGGCGGCGACCGGACCACCGGTCGCCGCCCCGTCCGGGGACGGACTTGGAAGGGTTTGGAATGCGGTGCATTATACGCGCACGCGGCGTGCGCGTCAACCATCTTTCGCGCTCCCGCGCCCGCAAGCCGAAACCGCGGTCCCTACGCGAAGGCCGTGTGCGGGCGGCCGCTGTGCGCCAGGTAGCCCGCGCCGAGGAAAAGGTAATTGTCGGCGAGGTAGTTGTAGCCGCAGGGCTGGCCGTCCTTCGTCCGCCAGTCGACGCTTTCCATGTAGCCCGGGAAGAGCCCGGAGTGCGTCGGCCAGTTCTCGAACGTGTCGAGCATGCGGAAGTAGATCTCGTCCGCCTCCTCGCGCATCCCGCAGCGGTACATCGCGTTGAGGAAGTGCCACGCGGTCATCCCGCACATGCCGCCGTTCTCGTAGCGCGTCCACGCGCCCATGAACGCCCAGTCGAACGTGTCGACGCCGAGCTCGATCGGACGGCAGTTGCCGGGGATTCCGTACTTGAGGTCGCCGAAGCCCGCCTCCTGCATCGCGTCGAGGAGGATGCGCAGCATCGCGCGCCCCTCGTCGGGCGTGAGGACGGCTTCGTTCACGGCCATCGACGCCGGGCAGGTGAAGAGATAGTCGTGGAGTTTCCCCTCGCTGTCGCGCCACCCCGCCACGACGCCGGTCTCGGGATTCACGAGCGCCGGGCGGAACGCGGCGCCGAAGCGCGCCGTCCAGTCGCGGATCTTCGCGGCGGTCGCCTTGTCGCCGCGCTTCGCGGCGAGGTCGCCGACGAGCCGCAGCGCGCGGTGCGAGAGGAGATTGTACCAGGCGTCCTTGTGGCCGTAGGCAATGTTGTCCCACCAGTTCACGGGACGGTGCCCCGGATGCTCGTAGGGCGCGCCGAAGGAGAGGCCCGAGAACGGATTCTCGAGGATGGCGTCGCCGTCGACGTCCATGCCGAGCAGGTAGTCGGCGGCGCGCACGAGCGCGGGATACCACTTCTTCGCGTGGCGGGGCTCCCACCGCAGGCACGTGCACGCGGCAATCATGTTCGCGGGCGTCGTGTCGACCCACTTGCCGCACTTTTCGCCGGGAACCTTCGGATTGTGCGGATACTCCCAGTTGATCTCGCCGTCGGCGTCTTGCGCGCGCATCGCGGCGTCGGTCTGGTGGATGAACACCTTGCGGATCAGGGCGAGCGTCGGGTCGGGCAGGTCGGACGAAAGATCGAGCATGTCCGCCTTGTTCTGCACCGCGAGGTGCGCGTAGCCGGCGAGGTTGATGTTGTCGCCCATCGTCATCGTCGGGCGGTGGATCGTGACGCCGTTCAAGTAGTTGCGGCGGAAGCCGTCCCACTTCGCGTCCTTCGTGAAGTCGGGGCCGGAGAGCGGATGCGGCGCGATCTCGGGAAGGACGGTGAAGCGCAGGCGGACGCGTCCCGCGCGCTTCTTCGGGCGGAACGCGAGGAGCGAGCGGCCGTAGTGCAGGCCGACGTTCTGCGTGTGCGAGCCGAGGTTGAGGAAGCCAAGGTTGAGCCCGGAGAACTCCTCGCTCTTGAGGAGGCGCTCGAGGCAGTCGGCCTCGCCTTCGGCGGCCTCGATCTTCAGATGCCCGAAGTCGGGGAAGTGGACCACCATCGGGAGCTTCCAGACGCGACGGCCGACCTCCATCGTCTCGGGGTGGCGCGGACGCGCGTGGTTGCGGGCCTCGACCTTCACCGGATCCTCGAGCTTCGTCTCGGCCCAGATCGACGGCGGCGCGGTCTTGACCATCAAGCTCATCTCCCAGAACGGCCCCTTGAGCGGGGCGCCATTCTTCGACTCGAACGCGAGGTCGAACGTGCGGTCGTCCACCGGCGAGAACGCGAAAGCGACCTTGTCCGACGCGGCGGCGAGGCCGGCGTCGCACGCGGACTGCGCGAGCCACTCCGGCGGGACGGGCGGCGCGCCTTCCGGCTTCTTCCACTCCGGCGGCCGCGGCGGGAGGAACTCGGGCGGCTTCTTCGCGACGCGGTCGAGCGCGGGGACGAGCGCGCCCTGCGAAGGCTTGAGGAGGTTGTAGGTGTTCTTGTGGTCCCAGCGGCGGCCGCCGGAATCGATGCCGAGGAAGGCGAGGCGCGCGTCGCGCCTGCGGAAGGTGATTGCGAGGTAGGGGGACTCGTAGGCCGCCCAGGCGTGCTTGTCGTGGAATTTCATGGTTCGCAGGTTCCAGGTTCGCGCAGTGCTTCCGATTCTACCACACCGCGCGCGCCGCCGCAACGCCGGCGTGCGCGCCGCAAAAAACGGTTGCCCAGCGACGGCATGTTCGGGTAGAATGGGCGGCGTCGACAAACGGGGAAACACCGCCATGCACATCGGACTTCCGGAAATCCTGCTCATCGTCTTCGTCGCGTTGCTGCTTTTCGGCGCGAAGCGCATTCCCGAACTCGCGCGGGCGTTCGGCCGCGCGTCCAACGAGTACAAGAAGGCCAAGGACGCCATCGCCAACGAGGGCAAGGACCTCGTCGCGGAAGCGGAAAAGGCCGCCGCCGCCGAAGCGAAGGCCGCGGAACCGGCCGACGCGGCCGGCCCCGCGTCCAAGGGCTAGATGGACGACACGCTCCTCGGGCATCTGTCCGCGTTGCGCCGCGCGCTGCTGCGCGCCGCGGCGGGCGTGGCGCTGCTGCTCGTTCCCGGCTTCTTCGCGGCGCCGCCGGCGATCCGGCTCCTGTCGCGGTGGGCGGTCCCGGCGGAATTGGGGACGCTGCACTATTTCGCGCCGCTGGAGGCGTTCCGCGCGCAGCTGCACGTCGGGTTCGTCCTCGCGCTCGCGGCCGCGTGGCCCTGGATCGCCGCACAGGCGTGGTGGTTCCTGCGGCCCGGTCTGCGCGAGGACGAAGCGCGCGCGCTGCGGACGTGGATCCCGCTTTCGACGCTGCTCTTCCTCGGGGGCGCGCTTTTCGCCTGCGCCGCGGTGATGCCGCTCGTGATGGCGTTCGCCGCGTCGTTCGCCGAACCCGGGCTCGCGCCCGTCATCGGGCTCGGCGCGTTCCTGCACCTTTCGGGATGCCTGGCGCTCGGGTTCGGGCTCATGGCGCAGACGCCTCTTGCGCTCGCGCTCGCCGCGCGCCTCGGGCTCGCGACGGCCGCCGGGCTGCGCCGCGCGCGGCCGTGGGCGGTCGTGGCGATCCTGACGCTCTCGGCGCTCCTGACGCCGCCGGACGTCGCGAGCCAGGTCCTGCTCGCGGTCCCGACGCTGCTGCTCTACGAGCTGGGCGTCCTCCTGGCAGCGCGCGCCGCGCGCCGGATCACGCCTCGGCCTTGAGCGCGTCGTATTCCGCGGCGATCTTCGCGAGCTCGTCCGGGATGGCGATCTGCTGCGGGCAGTGCTTCGTGCACCGCATGCAGCGGACGCACGACGCGGCGCGCGCTTCGTCGGGCAGGTTTCCGTAGCCGGACACGAAGCGGCGCTTGTTGCCTTCGGCCTTGTAGGCGTTCCAGAGCGCGAAGATCTCCGGAATCGAAACGCCGACGGGGCACGGCATGCAGTAGCGGCACGCCGTGCACGGAACGGCCTGGGTCCGCTGGAACGCCGCGAGCGCGGCGGCGATCGCGCCGCGTTCGGCGTCGTCGAGTTCGCGCAAGGGCGAGAACGTCCGGAGGTTGTCCTCCAGGTCCGATTCGCGGCCCATGCCGGAGTTGACCACCTTGACGGCCGGCAGCGAGGCGACCCAACGGAACGCCCACGAGGCGGGCGAAGCGTCCGGATCGGCCTGGCGGAGGACCGCCTTGGCGGAATCGTTGAGGCGCGCGAGCGCGCCGCCGCGCAGCGGCTCCATCACCGCGACGTCGATCCCCTTCGCGACGAGCTTCTCGTACTGCTCCTTCGAGCGGTAGCGCGTCCAGTCCTGGTAGTTGAGCTGGATCATCGCGAGTTCCCAGTCGTACGCTTCGAGGATCGGGTCCATCGCTTCCGGCTCGTCGTGGAACGAGAAGCCGAGGTGCCGGATGCGCCCCTCCTTCTTCTTTTCGAGGAGGAACTCGAGCGCGCGGATCCGTTGCGCGAGTTCCCAGTTGCCGCGGCCGAGCGCGTGCATCAGGTAGAAGTCGAAGTACTCCGCCTTCGTCCGCTCGAGCTGTTCTTCGAAGACTCGCTTCACGCCGTCTTCCGTACGCGCCATCCACACCGGCATCTTGTCCACGAGGAAATAGGACGAGCGCGGGCGCTTCGAGAGGAACTCCCCGAGCGCGGCCTCGCTCTCGCCGTCGTGGTACATGTAGGCCGTGTCGAAGTAATTTCCGCCGGCTTCGACGTAGCGCGACCAGAGGCGGTTCGCGAGCGCGCGGTCGATCTTTCCGTTTTCGCCGCGCGGCAGGCGCATGCAGCCGAATCCGAGGAGCGAAACGCTCTCGCCTGCGAGCGTGCGGCGCGTGAGCGACCCGGCGGTGCGGGGCTTCTCCGGCGCGTCGCCGGCGGGCGCGTCCTGCGCGCGTAGTCGGGCGAACGGGGCGAGGGCCGCGAGCAGGGCGGCGGACTTGAGGAATTCGCGTCGGGTCATGTTCATGGGCGGTTCTCCGTCGGGTCGCGGACATCATACCACGGCTCCCTCCGTCCGTGTCAAGAACGGAAAACGGGCGCTTGCGCGCGCAGGACGCTTCGGCTAGAATCGCATGCCCACGGAGACGACGATGGACAACACGGGATTCGAATTCCTCTTCTGCGGAACCGGCGCGGCCGACTGGGACTGGTCCCGCTACGGCCGGCGCGGCGTCCGCGGCTCCTGCGCGACGCTCGTGGACGGCCGCGTGCTGCTCGACTGCGGCGCGACGGGCTTCCGCTCGCTCCTGCGGTGGGGCGTCCGGCC
>JAFPUX010000257.1 GCA_017413145.1 Kiritimatiellia bacterium
GCCGCGGCGCGGGCGAGCGCGTGGCGCACCGCCTCTTCGCCGACGGCGCGCGCCTCGGCGGAGTCCGTCGCGCTCGCGATGCCGGGGAACGTGCGCTGCAGGTAGCCGAACGTGTCGGCGCGAACGCGCTTGATGCCGGTCTTCTCCTTGACGGCCCGCGCGAGGAAGTCGCCGAGCGAGCCGGTGCCGGAGAGCTGGAGGTTGCCGTGCGAATCGCGCTCGCTGGAGAACTTCGCGGCGATCAGCGTGCCCTTCGCGTCGCGGATGCCCTCGGACACCGCCACGACGCAGCGGCCGAACTTCGCGACGCACGCCTTGACGTCCGCCGTGAAGTGCGGCAGCGAGAACGGGCGCTCGGGGAGGTACACGAGGTGCGGGCCGTCGTCCGGCCGCTGCCGCGCGAGCGCGGAGGCGGCGGTCAGGAACCCCGCGTCGCGTCCCATCACGACGTCGATTTTCACGCCGCCGAGCGCGCGGTTGTCGAGGTCGTCGCCGCGAAAGGCGCAGGCGACGAACCGCGCGGCGGAGCCGTAGCCCGGCGTGTGGTCGTTCACGAGCAGGTCGCAGTCGATCGTCTTCGGGACGTGGACGACCTGGAGCGGCGCGCCCGTCGCGGCGGCGCGTTCGGCGACGATGCGCGCGGCGTCCGCGGAGTCGTTGCCGCCGATGTAGAAGAAGTAGCCGACGCCGCGCGCGAGAAGCGCGGCGAGGATTTTGTCGCAGTCCTCCTCGGTGGGCTTGTGGCGGCAGGAGCCGAGCGCGGAGGACGGCGTCGCCGCGACCGCTTCGAGCTTCGCCGCGGACAGGCGGCGCAGGTCGACGAAGTCGCCCTTCAGGATGCCGTCGATGCCGTGGCGCGCGCCGAGGATGCGGCCCACGGCGGGGCCGGCGGCCTTCGCCGCGAGGACGACGCCCGCGAGCGACTGGTTGATGACCATCGAGGGCCCGCCCGACTGGGCGACGAGGAGATTCTTGAGTTTCATGGGAGACGGCGGATTTGAGGTGAGAGGTTGGAGGTTAGAGGTTGGAAGTCGGAGGTTTTTCGCGGCGGGCGCGGAAGAAGGACTGGAGTTCTTCCAGGATCGCGGGGCCGCCGACGGGGAAGAGCGTCGCGGGGCGGTGGTTGAGGCCGGGGTGGTCGAACATCCCGAAGACGGTGTGCGCGCCGCGCTTGGGGTCGGACGCGGCCCACGCGACGAGCGCGAGGCGGCCGAGGACGATCGCGCCGCCGCACATGGGGCACGGTTCCTTCGTCACGTAGAGCGCGCAGTCGGTGAGGCGCCAGTCGCCGACGTCGGCCGCGGCTTGGCCGATGGCGAGGACCTCGGCGTGCGCGGTCGGGTCCTTGAGCGACTCGACGCGGTTGCGGTCGCGGCCGACGGGGCGCGCGGTGCCGTCCGGCAGGCGGCGCACGACGACGCAGCCCATCGGGACCTCGCCTTCCTCCGCGGCGGCGCGCGCTTCGGCGAGCGCCATCGCCATCCATTTTTCGTGGAAGGCGGCGGGCTGCGCGAGGAACCAGGCGGCTGTCTCGGCGGGCGGCGGGTTGGTCGCGGCGGGATTCACGGGAGGAAGAGTCGGGGCGGGGAGGGAAGGGCGGCGAGCCAGCGAAGTTCGCGGCGGCGCATGGCGCGGTAGCCGGCGGCGGTCGCGTCGTCCGACCCGGCGAGGTGGTCGAAGCCGTGCGCCAGGTAGAGCGCGAGCTCGGCGTCCGCGTTCCAGCGCAGCGCGCGCTCGTCCGGCAGCAGCGTGGCGGGGTCGCGCACGGCGGCGGCGCGGAC
>JAFPUX010000258.1 GCA_017413145.1 Kiritimatiellia bacterium
GCGCAGGTCCCGCCGCGCGCGGGCGACACGGCGATCGTCCGCGTCGACGCCCCGCTGCGCCTCCGCCCCGGCGAACCGCTCCTCGCGACCGCGTGGATTTCCTCGCCCGTCCCGCAGACGCTCGCCTACGCCTTCCACCGCGACCGCGAGCTCGTCGCGCGCGGCACGCGCGCCGTCCCCGCCGGCCTCTTCCCGATCTCCTTCCGCGACCTCCCCCGCCCCGAGGGCGTGTCGGCCTACACCGTCGCCGTCGCTCCTGCGGCCGACGCGGCGCCCCAACCACCCAACCACCCAACCCCACCGACCCCGTCCCGGAGAACGACGCCGCGCGCTTCCTCGTCTCTCGCGAAGGGTCGAAGCCGCTGCTCGTCGTGCCGGCGTCGGACAATTCCGGCCTGCCGGCGCTGCTGCGCGGCGCGGGCGTGGCTCTCGAGACGCGCACGCCGGCGGAGCTCGACCTCGCGCCGTCCGCGCTCTCCGCGTGGTCGGGCGTCCTGGTCGAGAACCGCCGCGCGGACGACTTCGGCCCCGTCGGCCTCGCGAACCTCGCCGCGTGGGTGCGTGACGCGGGCGGCGGCCTCGCGCTCACGGGCGGGCGCAACGCGTTCGGCCCCGGCGGGTGGCACAAGTCGCCCGTCGAGGACATCCTCCCCGTCTCGCTCGAGCTGCGCCGCGAGCACCGCAAGTTCCCGATGGCGATCGCCGTCGCGCTCGACCGCTCCGGCTCGATGTCGATGCCCGTCGGCGGCGGGTTCGGCGGCGCACGGAAGATGGACCTCGCGGACCAGGCCACGGCCGAGGTGCTCGACATGCTCGCGGACGACGACCGCATCGCCGTCTGGGCGGTCGACACCGAGGCGCACCTTGTCGTCCCGCTGCAGCCCGCCGCGAAGGCGCGCGACGCGCGCAAGAAGATCCTCGCCATCGAGTCCATGGGCGGCGGCATCTGCATCGAGGAAGCGCTCGTCGCCGCGCTCGGCGCGCTGCGCGCCTCCGACGCGCCGATCCGGCACCTGATCGTCTTCGCGGACGCCGCCGACTCCGCGCAGCATCCCGGCACGTACCGCGAGCTGGCCCGCGCCGCGCGCGAGGCGGGCATCACCGTGAGCGCGATCGGACTCGGCTCGCCGAACGACTCCGACGCGCACATCCTGCGCAGCCTCGCCGAGGCGGGCGGCGGCCTGTGCGAATTCACCGAGGACGCCGGCGAGCTGCCGCGCCTCTTCGCGCAGGACACGATGGTCGCCGCGCGCGACGTGATGGTCACGAACCCGACGCTCCCGCGCTTCACGGCCGCGCTGCCCCAGCTCTCCTCGCGCCTGCCGCTCGAGGGCGCGCCCGCCGTTGGCGGCTACGACCTGACGTACCTGCGCCCCGAAGGCACCGCCGCCGCCGTCACGACCGACGACAACGCCGCGCCGCTCCTCGCGTTCCGTCCCGTCGGCGCGGGCCGCACTGCGGTCTTCACGGGCGAGGCCGACGGCGACCTGGCCGGCCCCTTCGCGCGCTGGGAGCACGCGCCCGAATTCCACGCCGCGCTCGCGCGCTTCGCCGCAGGCTCCGCCGACGCCTCGCCCGCCGGCCCCGCCTTTCCCCTCGCCCTCCCGCGCCTCACCCCGACATCCCTCGACATCGACCTCTACCCGCCTTCGGCGATTGTTCCCAGTTCGCAAGTTCCAGGTTCGCAAGTTCCCGAACCTGCGAACCTGCGAACCTGCGAACCTGCGAACGTACAGCTGACCGTCCTCCGCACGTCTGCCTCCGGCCGCACGCAGCCCGAGCGCGTCCCGCTCGAATGGAGCGCGCCCGACCGCCTCTCCGCGTCGATCCCGCTGCGCGGCGGCGAGACCGTGCTGCCGGTTCTCTCGGACCCCGCCACGGGCGCGACGCGAACGCTTCCGCCGGCGCGCCTGCCGTATTCGCCGGAATACGCGCCGGACCCGGACGGCGCGGGCGAAGCGCTCCTCGCCTCGCTCGCGGACCTCACGGGCGGGCAGCGTTTCGCCGACCCGGCAACCGTGTGGTCGCTCCTCCCGCGCGCGCCTGTGCCTTTCGAGCTCGCGCCCTTCCTCTACCTCCTCGCCGCGTTGCTCCTGCTCCTCGACATCTTCGACCGCCGCACGGCGTTTCTCTCGCGCCGCGCGACGGCGCGGGAGGAACGCAAGGTTCAAACAGTTGAAAAGGTTGAAGAGGTTGAAAGGGTCGAAACGGTTGAAAAGTCCGCGAAGAGGAAATCAACCCCTTCAACTCCTTCAACTCCTTCAACCATTTCAACCCCGGCGGCACCGCCGCCGCCGGACGATTCCTTCGCGCGCGCCAAACGGCGTTCCGCTTCACGCACGCGCGGCGCGTAGCGCGCCTGGTTTCGGTTGACTGAATCCTCCGGGCGGCGCAAACGCGCCCCCCGGAGGCCGTTGTTCTTCAATCGCGCCGTGTTTGATTTTGGCCCGATCCGGAGCGGTCCGGTTTCGGCGCTAAAAAAATCGCTTGCAATTTGGTGGGAGAAAATGTAGGATAGTGGCACTGAAAGGCACAAAATGTCAAAACAGCCCCTACCAGAGCCCGCTGCGGAGGTTCGCGAAAAGCCCGAGATCCAGCCGATTCTCGGGCGCGCGGACCATCGTCTGGACCCGAAGCGCCGCTTCACGATTCCGACGGACTGGTACGAGCGCATGGGGCGTCCCGCGCAGGTGTACGTGATGCCCTCGCTTTCGCGCGCGCGTTGCCTGGACGTGTTCTGCCCCGCCGAGTTCGACAAGCGCATGGAGGGCTTCCGCAACGCCGCGCTCTCCGATTCCGTCAAGGCGCGCTTCACGAGCCGCATCGGCGAACTGGTCAGCTGCCTCTCGGTCGACACGCAGAACCGCATCCGCCCGAAGGATTCGCTCCTCGCCTACGCCGGCATCGACGCCGACCTCGTCCTCATCGGCACCGGCTACCACTTCGAAGTGTGGTCGCTCGCCAACCGCCCGAAGGTCGACGGCTCGGAGGCCGACCTCCTCGAACAGCTCGCTTCGGAGGCGCAGTCCATGGGCTTCTAGCCCTCTCCCTCTCGTCACTCGTCACTCGCCACTCGTCACTCGTCACTCGTCACTCGTCACTCCCATGCACGTTCCCGTCCTGCTCAACGAAACGCTCGAGGCGCTCGATCCGCGCCCCGGGCGGCGCTTCGTCGACGGGACGCTCGGCGGCGGCGGCCACGCGGAAGCGGTGCTGCGCGCCTGCGGTCCGGACGGCCGCCTGCTCGGTCTGGACCGCGACGGGGACGCCGTCGCGCGCTGCCGCGAGCGCCTCGCGCCGTTCGGCGCGCGCTTCGAGGCCGTGCACTCGGACTTCGCCCGCCTCGGCGACGTCGCCCGCGAGCGCGGCTTCGCGCCGGCGGACGGCGTGCTGCTCGACCTCGGCGTGTCGTCCTTCCAGCTCGACGAGCCGGAGCGCGGCTTCTCCTTCCGCGCGGACGGCCCGCTCGACATGCGCATGGACCCGACGCGCGGCCCGACCGCGGCGGAGCTCCTGGCCGGCTACGGCGACGACTGGCGCTCGCTCGCGGCGCTGCTGCGCGATCTCGGCGAGGAGCCGCAGGCCGGGCGCGTCGCCCGCGCGATCC
>JAFPUX010000259.1 GCA_017413145.1 Kiritimatiellia bacterium
CCGCCTGCACGCGGCCGAGCGAGCGGCGCCCGCGAGACGCCCGCGCGGGCGCCCCGACCGCACGGCCCCGGGATTTTCGGCTGCGCCTCCCTCGCCCGAAGGGCGCAAATCGCCTCCGTCTCATATCCTCCGCGATTGTCCGACGTCTTGTCAGCCGCGCCGATTTCCCGCTTGCGGCGGCGCGCGCGGGGTGGTAGACTTTCCCGCATGACCGACACCTCCGCCCTTTCGCTGCTCCGCGAAACGAAGATCCTCTCCGAGGACGACCTGGCCCGCCTCGCCGCCGACCCGGACGCGGGCGCCGGGCTCGTCGCCGCCGTCGTGCGCCTCGGCATCGCCGAGGAGGAGAAGTTCCTGCGCGCGGCCGCGCCCGTCCTCGGCGTCGAGTACCGCGACGTCGAGGAGCTCGAGGTCCCGCCCGAGCTGGCGGAAAAGCTTCCCGCGCGCGCCGTCGCGCAGTACGGCGTCGTGCCCGTCGATTTCGCGGACGGCGTCCTCTCCGTCGCCGTTCCCGATCCCTTCGACACGCGCCTCGCGGACGCCCTGCGCCTCGCCGCCGGCTGCGAAGTCGTCCTCGTCGCGTGCGCCAAGGAGAAGATCCTCAAGCTCGCGAACCGCGTCTACGGCGTCGGCGCCGACACGCTCGCGCAAATGGCGGCGGACGGCCGCTACGACGTCGATTCCGACGGCGACGCCGCCAACAAGTTCGACCTCTCGGAGGTCGGGCAGGAGGCGTCGATCGTCAAGTTCGTCAACCAGATCATCGCCGAAGGCGACCGCCGCGGCGCGACGGACATCCACTTCGAGCCGATGGAGAAGGAGCTGCGCATCCGCTACCGCGTGGACGGGCTCCTGGACAAGGTCGACGTCCCGCCGCAGCTGCACCGCCTCCAGGCCGCCGTCATCTCCCGCATCAAGGTCATGGCCGGCCTCGACATCGCCGAAAAGCGCCTCCCGATGGACGGCCGCATCGGCATCCGCGTGAACGGCAAGGAGATCGACATCCGCGTCGCCACGTGCCCCACGGTCTACGGCGAAAAGGTCGTGCTGCGACTCCTCCAGAAGGGCGGCGGCGTCATCCGCCTCGACCAGCTCGGCTTCGAGGAACGCGACGACCATGTCGTGCGCCACACCATTGCGCGCCCGAACGGCATCATGCTCGTCACCGGCCCGACGGGGTCCGGCAAGTCGACGTCGCTCTACGCGTTCCTGCACGAGATCAACACGCCGGACAAGAACATCATGACGGCGGAGGACCCGGTCGAATACGAGATGGCCGGCATCATGCAGGTGCCCATCAAGCCGGACATCGGGCTCTCGTTCGCGCGCGTGCTTCGTTCGTTCCTGCGCCAGGACCCGGACGTGATCATGGTCGGCGAAATCCGCGACCGCGAAACGGCCGAAATCGCGATCAACGCCTCGCTCACCGGCCACCTCGTCTTCTCCACGCTGCACACGAACGACTCGGCCGGCGCGTTCGCGCGCCTGATCGACATGGGCGTGGAGCCGTTCCTCGTCTCGTCCTCCGTCGTCGCCGTGCTCGCGCAGCGCCTCGTGCGCCGCCTGTGCCCCGACTGCAAGAAGGAAGAGGCGCCGGACGCGCGGCTCGTCGCCGCCGCCGGCGTGGATCCCGCGTTCTTCGACGGGAAGAAGGTCTGGGCGCCGACCGGCTGCCGGACGTGCAACAAGACCGGCTACAAGGGCCGCGGCGGCATCTTCGAGGTGCTGCACGTGAGCGACGCCGTGCGCTCGCTCGTCACGGCGCACCGCCCGTCCTCCGAAATCCGCGCCAAGGCGGTCGAGGAAGGCATGTCGCTCCTGCGCGAGGACGGCTGGGCGAAGGTCTTCAAGGGCTTCACCTCCGTCGAAGAAGTCGTCCGCGTCACCGAAGACTCGGAAGAGTAGCCGCGGCGTTCCGTCCCGCTGCCCGCCATGCGAGCGTCCGTTCGCATTCTCGCGCGCCGGGGCCGCCTAGCGTGGCGCCGAGGCGGAACCAGCGATCGGCTTCCCCGGACGGCAGTTCGAGGAAGCGGCGGTCGCGGTCGAGGAAGCGCAGGCGTGTCTCCGTGCCGTTTCCGTTCCTCCGGCGGGCCGCCTTGAACCGGTCGAAGGCGCGTTTCCACGCGATCTGTCCGAGGTAGAAGCATCCGGTTGCGTCGCCCGTGACCGCCTGTTCCCGGAAGACCGCCTCCGCCGCGGCGGCGTCTTCTGCGGAGGGCGGTGCGGGACGCCAGAGGCCGAAGGCGTCGCCCCGCCAGTCGCCGCCCAGCGCGGCCCGGCCGAGCGACGCAAGCGCGTAGGGCTCCCCCGAACGGGCTCGCGCCGCGACGTCTTTCTCCTCCGTCCACGCGTTCTCGATTGTCGCGCGTCTGGACCCGCGGTGCAAGAGCGGCCCGACGAACATCCACGCGCGCCAGGAGCGCAACGTCCTCCGGTGGAGCCGTTCCTCCGCGGAAAGGAACTGGAAGCTGGCATCCGCAATCGAATCCCGCAAGGATACGGCCGCCGGGATCGCTTCCGGGCAACCGGCGTCCGCCGCGCGCAGAACGAGGCCGTTCAGGCAATGAGGCGACCTCGGTCCGGGCGCGAACCCGAACGTCTCGGCAAACCGGCGGTCTTCGTTCCAGAACAGGCACGCAATGCGCCACGCCGCATCGGCGATTTCGGCGCGGAGACCGAGATGGAACAGGGCTTTCAACGCGCACTCGTGGGCGGACGAGAACGACTCCTCCCGAGACGACCACGGTTCGGGGAACCGGGCGAACGCGGGCGACCCGCACCAGGCGATGGATTCGTCCTCGCCGACGAAGGCGCCGGGGGGCTCCACGAGGAGCGTCTCGAACGCGAGCGCGAATGCATGAGCGTCGCCTTGCGCCGTCGCGTGGAAGAGCGCGGGCAAGAGCGTCCCTGCCATCTGGATTCCCGCCGGATAGAGGGTTCTGAGGTCCGGACGGTCGCATGAAACCGGATCGAGGCCGATCCGGTCCAGCCGTTCCCGTGCCCGGAGCGCGGCGTCGTGCAGCCCGCGCCAGTGTCCGAGCGCGATTTCGTCCGGTCCGTCGTCGCCGCCGCGCCCTTCCGGCCACCATGTCCAGAGCGCGTCCAGCGGCCGCACCGCCAAGTCCACGGGCAGCGGGAACGGCGGCTCGCGCATCGCCTGTGCCTGCTCCTCCTCCCGCGCCAGCCACAGTTTCCGCAAATCGGCCAGCAACGCCCGGCCGGCCGGTCCGGGCGTCTCTCCCGGCCCTTCCCGCAGCGCAGCCTTCCACAACGCGACCCGCGTCCGCGCGCCAGTTTTTTCCGCCTTTTTGTCCGTCTCGTTTTCCATATCGCGTTCCTCAAACCGCCTTTCCCGTTTCTTCCGGGAAACCTTTCGGAGTTGTTTTTTCGGGACGAGGGAGACCCTCGAGCATGCTATCGATCTCCCGATCCACAGCCTCCTTTCTCGGAAACGGAACTCGTCCCTGTCGTCCGGACAGAAACAATTCCGCCGTCCGATCGAATGCCCCGCCGAACAACTTGACATTGACATTTTCCGGCAGGAACGCTTCCTTGAGATTCGGACAATCGGCGAATGCCCGTTCCTCGATCGTCCGGACGTTCTCCGGTATTGTCACCGATGTCAACCCGGAACATCCGGAAAACGTTTCGTTCCAGATGGTGTCCAGGCGCGGCGGAAAGCGAATCGAGGTCAACGCCGAACAGCCCCGGAAGGCTTCCTGCCCGATGGACTCGACCCTGTCCGGAATGGAAACCGACGAGAGCGACGAACATCCCAGAAACGTGCACGGTCCGATTTCTTCAAGACTGTCCGGAAGTCGGACCGAGACCAGGGAAGAACACCCCTCGAACGCGCGAAATGCGATGGTACGGACGCCGTCCGGAACGGTTGCTTCCAAGAGACTCGTGCAACCGGAGAACATGTCTGGGAAAACAAATTCCAGTCCGGGCGGAAGGGAGATCGAACGAAGTTTTCCGCATTTGAAGAACGCGCATCCGCCCAAGGCCGAAAGACGCGGCGGAAGAACGGCCGACGTCAGGGACGAACACTCCCAGAAACAACCTCCCCCGATCGAGGTCACGCGATCCGGAATCGCGACGGACCGGAGTTTCCCGCACCCCCAGAACACGTTGTCTTCGATCGTCTCAAGAGTGTCGGGAAGAGAGACGGCGCGAAGATCGCAGCAGTCGTGAAAAGCCCCTTTTCCCAAAACCGCCACTCCTTCCGGAATCACCGCGGCGGCAAGCCGGCGGCACCCGTAGAACGCGAAATCCCCGATTCTTTCCACCCCCTTCGGGACGACCGCCACTTCAATGCACTTGTCGAGGACGTCGACCAGCGTCTTGCCATCGGCGGACAACTCGTAGGGTTCGTCGTGTTCCATGTCGGATGCTCTTTTCATTTCGTTTTTCAATCCGTCGGCGAGGTTGCTTGGTCCGTGTTTGGCGTGGTGGTGTGGTGTCAGTGTTTGCTTGTCGCGGCGCAACGTTGTGTCCCGGCGTCTATTGAAACCATCAAACAAAAAGGAAGACGACTTGAGTTTCACTTTCGCGACAATCTTTCGGCGTTGAAACGTCTGGCCCCCACCTACCATTCACCTTCGGAGGGGTCTTCGTATGCATAAACGAAGATATATTTTCCCGTTTCCCACATTCCAATGAATTCCTCGCCAATGAATTCCTTGCGCTCGCGAACGAATATGTGCGGGACGCCAAGAAGTCCGGCGATTTCACCCAATCCGAACGTGCGTTCGCGCCCGTCCTCGAACTCAACGCAAACACCCGAAACGTCATTGGTAATTTCGCCGAGCACACCAACACCCATCTTGAATGTGTAGGAAAGCACACTGACGTCTTGTCCTGCAAATACCGCCAACGCCTCGACGAGGTCGTCTTCCGAGAAACATTTCAGTCCCATGTCGAATCCTTTCTTGTTGATGTCGTTCTCTCTCCGTCCATTTTTCTTAAATGTGGAGATAGAAACGGCCGTGCTTGCCGCCGGCGGTAGTGAGCTTGGACCGGAATTGCATGATCTTACCCGAAGTCGTTGGCCCAATCGTATCTGGGGCAAAATCGTCTGAGTTCAGGATGCTCGGCAAGAAGTCGTCTCCACGCATGTCCATCCAGTCTGGACCAGTCGAATTTGTCGGTGAATTGCTTCCAACCAATGATGTCGGCCAATTCGGGGTGTTTCCGGAACAGCTCAAACCATTCGCACGCATCCAGTTCCTCGCACCTGTTGGTGAATTCTTCCCAATCAACCCTGTCCGCGAACTCGGGATGTTCGCGGAGGAGTGAGACCCAATTTACCTCGTCCAGTTTTGTCCAGTCGCATTTGTCCGCGAACTCGAGATGTTCGCGAAGGAGCGAGCGCCAATCCGTTCCATCCAGTTTCGTCCAGTCACACCTGTCTGCGAACTCGGGATGTTCGCGAAGGAGCTTGACCCAATCCGCCCCCTTCAGTTTCGCCCAGTCACATTTATCCGCGAACTCGGGATGTTCGCGGAGAAGAGAGCCCCAATCCTTTCCATCCAGTTTCGTCCAGTCGCATTTGTCCGCGAATTCGGGATGTTCGCGGAGAAGCGAAGCCCAATCCGCTCTATCCAGTTTCGTCAAGTCGCATCTGTCTGCGAACTCGGGATGTTCGCGAAGAATCGAGACCCAATCCGACCCATTCAGTTTCGTCCAATCGCATTTGTCGGAAAATGAAGCATTCGAGCGGAGAATCACAACCCAATCCGATCCGGAAAACATCCGCCAATTTGAGTTCTCGGCGAATCGCGTCCAATCGCATTTGTCGGCGAATTCCGGATGTTCCCGCAAAAGCCACACCCAATCCCAAACGCCCAATTTCGTCCAATCCAGTTTTTCAACGAACTCGGGACGGGAAGCGAACAGATTCGGCCAATCGCGCCCGATCAACCACCACGGAAGGAATCCAATGGAGGAAGGATAGATTTGTATTAATCTGTCCCAAGCCCACTTATTCAAGAGGACATAGTGGTGTTTTGGATATCCGCACAACAGTTCAACCCAATCGTCCTCATCCAACTTTGTCCAGTCGCACTTATCGGCGAGTTTCGGTTGTTCGCGAAGGAGCGAAACCCAATTCGCCCCGTTTAGTTTTGTCAAGTCACACTTGTCTATAAATTCGGGATGTTCGCGAAGAAGCGTACTCCATTCGTCGCCGTCCAATTTCGTCCAATCGCACTTGTCTATAAACTCGGGATGTTCGCGAAGAAGCCAGAACCAATGCCACCCATCCAATTTCGTCCAGTCGCACTTGTCGGCGAACTTCGGATATTCGCTAAGAAGTTGGAACCAATCCCCTCCATCCAGTATCGTCCAGTCACACCTGCCTTCGAACTCGGGATGTTCACTGAGGAGCCGCCCCCAGTTGGCATAGCACAATTTCGCCCAATCGCACTTGTCGGCGAGCTTCGGATGTTCGAGAAGGAGCGAAACCCAATCCGCCCCGTTCAGTTTTGTCAAGTCGCACTTGTCTATAAACTCGGGATGCACGCGAAGAAACTCCATCATCAATTGACTGCATTTCCATTCGTCAAATTTCGACCAATCGCACTTGTCTACGAATTCTGGATGTGCTTGGAGGAGCTTGCTCAAGTGATTATGGTCCAATTTCGTCCAGTCGCACTTGTCGGCGAATTCTGGACGTGCTCGGAGGAGGCTTGTCCAGTTGAATCCGTTGAGATCCTCCCAAAGCCATTTGGGGGCGTTTTCCGCAAATTCGGGCCGATGGATGAGAAGTCGCGTCCAGTCGAATTGGTCAAGTTTCTTCCATTCGCAAGAAGCGGAACGACCGGGATCGGCGATGAGCAGATCGACCCATCCCGTTCCGTCCATGGGAGATTCCTGGCTGTTTGGCATGCCCGATTTCCGAAGTCAGATGGTTGAGGATGCTTCCATTTTCCGGTAGAACTCCACCACCGCGGAGTCGAGCTTGTTGTCCTTCTTTTCGATCGGCCGGTCGAGACGGAGGCCGGAGAAAGACCGGACGCGCGTGAGCGCCGTGTAGAGCTGTCCGGCCGCGAAACAGCCGCGGCCGAGTTCGATGCCCGCTTCGTCCAGGGAAAGCCCCTGGGATTTGTGGATGGTGATCGCGTAGGCCAGCTTCACCGGGAACTGCTCGAACGAACCGGTTTCGACCGCAACGACACGTTCCACGTCTCCCGCGCGTTGGAGCTGGTATTCGTAGGACGGCCACTTGTGCCGTTCGATTTCGACGAGACGCCGGCTTCCGTCGAGGGAGATCCGGACTTTCGTCTTTCCGTCCTGCACGGTGAAGCCCGCCACGGTTCCGAGGGATCCGTTCACGTAGATGTACCCGCCGTCGGCGTCTTTCTCGTTTTTGAGAACCATGATGCGCGCGCCGGGCCAGAGCTTCAGTTCGACGTCGGTCGGATAGGCCGACTCCCGGACCTTCCCTTCCGCGAGATTCCGCTCGTACTTCCGGAGGACCGATCCGGTCATGACGGCCTTGAAGACCATCTCCGAACCGGCGTGTTTCCGGTACTGGTCTTCGTTGATGTCCTTGACCTGTCCGTTCGTCGGGCACAACCGCATCGCCGTGTCGGAAATCGGCGCATTGACCCGGCGTGCGAGCCAATCGAGCGGGTTGGAATCCGAGTCCGCGGAGAACGGTGTGTCCAGCGCGTCGGCACGTACGGCGTCGCAAGCCGCGCCGAACGTCTTGTCGTCCGCCTGGCGGTGGCTGATTCCGAGCATGGCGGGTTGAAACCCGGCCGCGTGCCAGAGATTGACGTTCCCGTCCCGGTTCCATTGCTTCGCCTGAAAGGCGAACGTGCCCCCGCATTGAACGTCAAGCAGATACTCCGCCGAAACGGAGTATCCGTAATTGACGTTGGGCGCATCGCGGCGCAAATCCTCGAAAAACGCGTCGATTTTGTCCGGCCCTTCCGCGGAAAACAGGAATTGTTCCAGTTTGGAACGGAACAGGTCCGGTGCTTTCCGGATTGCCTCGATCTGCTCCGGCGACGGACTGTCGACGCCGAGGACGGTCGGAAGGAACAGGAAGATTTCGTTGTCCGAAAGATCCAACAGCGCTTTCGTCCACCGCCGGAAGAATTCTTCCTTTTCCTCCGGTTTCGCCCGGTTGAGCAACGCGAGCACGTCCCCCGTCGAGACCACGGGCGGCAGTTGGAAGAAATCGCCGACGACGATCATCTGCTTTCCGCCGAACGGCTTTTCGCGGTCCGCTCCGCGGGAGAGCGAACGGAGCCGCCAGTCGATGGCGGCGAAGAGATCGCTCCGGACCATCGAGATTTCGTCGATGACGATCGCCCTCGTCATCTCGACGATGCGGGCCTTGTCCGATCGTCCGGTATTGAATGTCTTGATGGTGTCCGGAGATTGCAGCGTCGGCGCGAGTTGCAGGAAACTGTGTATCGTCGCGCCGCCGATGTTGATGGCGGCCACGCCCGTCGGGGCGAGAAAGACGCAGGACGTCTTGTTGTCGCGGCACCATTCGCGGAATTCGCCGAGAACGGCCGATTTTCCGGTTCCCGCCTTTCCGGTGAGAAACACGTTGGCTCCGGATTTCATCAAATCAAGCGCTCGGGCCTGATCGTCGTCAAGAATGATGGACATGTTGTTTTCCTGGGGCGGTTGCGGGTTCGGGCTTCCGAAACAGTCATCTCCGGTTGTCCTTCTTGAAGATGGAGGCGACGACCAGGAGGACGAAGAGAAACGTGGCAATCAGGGTCGCGACGGAGACGAGGATGGTGAGGGCGCCGAGGACGCCGAGGTTCTCCAGGAGGAGTATCGGGCCGCGGCGGCGAAACATCAGGACGTTGCCCGTCACGCCGATCAGAACGAGAATGCCGATCGTGATCCAGAAGAAGACGTCGAACGACGTGTGCGCGTAGGCGGCGTCCCAGTCCTCGTAGCGGACCAGAAGCGCGAGTGTGACGACCGCCGGTGCGATGGCGGCTAGCCAGAGTTGCTTGATGGTTTTGTAGACGTCGTGCATGGAAAAAAACTTTCAGGGAATCAGGCTGTTCTTCTCGGCCATCCGGTCGCAGGAAGAGCCTTCGGCTGGTTTCGAGCCGTTCAACGATTTCATCACTCTTGGAGGTTTCTGGTCAGAACGTCATCGCCCGAATAGTTTCCGGCTAGTTTCGAACTGTTCTTGAGCAGCCAGACGGTCACTTTCCAGAGGGCGACGAGAATAACGCCCACGATGACAGCGACGCGTTTCCAGTTGATCTGCTTCGCGGCGACGGCGTTCTCCGGCGGGTCTGCATTCCGGACGTTCGCCTTTGGCAGTCCGTCTTCGGTGAGTTCGAGAACGTTTTCTCCGTCGGGTTCGCTATTCACGGCCGCCGGATCGGACGGGGCTTCTTCGGAATCGGTCGTTTTCGGCTTTTCCGCCGCTTCGGTTTGGGCGGCGGGCGCTTTGGTCTCTCCGGCGGCGGACTGCGTTCCGTTTGATTCCGAGCTCCTGTTCTTGCGGTCCAGCCATAGAAAGAGCAAAATGCAAGACGCCAATCCAAGCCCGAATATCCAGAAGGGGTCGAACATGTTTTTCCTTTCCGTTGAAGGGTTTTTCCCGCGACGCGGCGTGCCGTGTCGCGGAAAACCGATCCGCTATTTCGGGTGCGACGCGATCGGCTGCCCCTGCTCGTTGAAGATGCGGATGTAGCCTTGGCCGTCGTCGAACGTGATGGTCGAAGCCGTGAAGCCGAGAAGCGTGGCCGATCCGGGCAGAGTGCAGTTGCAGACGCGCTGCCCGCGTTCGTTCCGGATCTCGAAGATGCCGGGAGCCGTTTTGTGGACGGAACCGATCATTGTGGTGTTTCCTTTTCGTTTCTTCGCCCCGTTCGTGTTGAGGATGCGACCTTGGGGCAAGGAAGGACGCGCCTCCGGTGGTTGTTCCACTGGAGGCGCGGCCAAGCGCCTTGGAAGAGAACAAGCCAGGGACACGCCGTAGCGCGGGCGGCAGGTTTGACTCTTCCATAAAACCGGCATCTTGCGACGCCGTATTTCCGTTTTCCAGTGGCGAGCTGCCTGCGATCGCGAGGATCGAAGAAGTTCGGTTCGGTTGTATGATTGAAATTCTACCAGACCCGCCGTGCGCGCGCAAGCGGAATTTCCGCTTCCGAAACGCGCGGACGGCTGGTTCGACGCGATCGTGTCGTTCCGGCAGTTGCTCGGGCTCTAGCGTGTGTCGCAGGCGGTTTCGCTCAGGCCAGCGGGTCGGTTTCGTCGCGGAAAGAGGCTGCGGGGAAGCGTTCGCGGGCGAGGGCGGCCCAGAGGCCCGGGGCCGTGCCGGTTTCGCGGCCGGACGGGTCGTGGAGCGGCGAAGAAAGGCCGCAGCTCGGCGAGCGCGATTTCAGGATGAAGGCGTCCACGCCGCCGGTGCGTGCGAGTTCGTCCGCTTCCGCTTCGCACGCGGCGCGCAGCGCGTCGGTCGCGTCGCCCTGGCGGTCGACGCGCAAAACCCGGACCGGTGCGCCGGGCGCTTCTCGGACCAGCTCGATCGGCGGGCGCGGGCAGCCAAGATCTGCAGCGAGTTCGGGGCAGAAGGGGACGAGCTCGACGTCCGGGGCGTCCGCGAGGCGTTGCACCGCCTCGCACGGCTTGGCGTCGCCTTTCCACCGGCACGGGACGCCGAGCAGACACGCGCTGACGCAGTAGCGTTTCACGGCGTGCGCTCCAGGACGACGGTCTCCGCGTCCGCCCCCCGCGTGCGGAGGCTGTCGGACTGGAAGGCCGGAAAGAGCGAGGGGGCGAATTCCGCGCGGTCGAGGATGCGCTGCGTGCGGACGCGTAGGATGCCCGCGCCTTCGTCGAACGAGACTTCGCGTTCGAAGGTCGCCCGGTCGGCCGGGGGCGAGTGCTTGACGCATTTCGCGTGCCGGCGGCCGTCTTTGCCGGTCGTTTCGGTCCACTCCGTCCTCCGGCTTCCCCGCGAAACCGCCGACGGCGCGGCGGCGACGCGCCAGCCGTCCGGGATCCATACGCTGCAGGCGGTGCAGGCGAGGTCGTCCGACGCGCGCCGGAACGGGAAGCGGCGCTCCCGCGCCTGCGGGGAGAGCGGCAGGCCGCCCGGCAGGCGGAAGACGAGCCGGTCGCCGTCGCGCACGGCGAAGTCCGGTACTTCGACCGAGAAAACCAGTTTGGCGCACGGGCCGTTCGCCGGCGTTTCGGTCACGACCTCCCCTTGCAGCTTCGCGGACTGCGAGAGGGCCGCGGCGAGACGCTGCGCGTCGCGGCGGCGCTCCTCCGGGAGAATCTCCTCGTAGCGCTTGCGGAAGGCCTCGAAGTCGCAGCCCGAGTGCGAGACGGAGACGCCGATCTCCGCGGAGCCGTCCTCGCGGACGCGGATCGTGTATTCGCTCTCGACGCCGCTCTGCCCCGGGTAGACGGGGCCCCACAAACCCTCGCCGGGGCCGGGGCTGTCGGGCTCCACGACGACAACCCGCGTGTCCGGGGCGGCTTCCGCCGGCGGCAAGGCGACCGTCAGGCAGGAGCGGCCTTCGTTGCGGCACATGAGCGGCGGCGCGTATTGCGTGGCGCCGTCGAGGCTCCAGGAGAGCCCGCCGATCACGCTGAGCGGCCCCCACGTGGCTTCGGTCACGGAGAAGTCGATCGTGTCGAACGTCGACGGCGAAGCGAAGGAAAGGTCGCGCGCGGCGGGCGGCGCGCCGTCCCAGTCGGCGTCGTAGAGGCGCAGGAACGTGCCGGCGGCGAAGATGCCGAGTCGGTCGCAGAGACCGAGCGCGCGGAGCATCGCGAGCTGCAGGATGCGGATGTCCGCCTCGTGGCCGTAGCGGGCGTCGAGCGTGGCGTCGGCGGGCGAAAGCGCGGAAAGCGGCAGATCCCAATACGCCGGGCCCGCCTCGCGCAGGTTGACCGCGCACCAGTCGCGGATGGCGACGACCGCCGCGCCGGGCCCCGTGCCGGGCTCGACGACGGAATACTCGTCGAACACGATCCGCCGCCGCACGTTCGGGTCGTAGCCCTCCTGCACGAGCGAACGCGCGAGCGCGGCGGCGTTCGTCTGCGTGGCGGGGTCGGAGAGAGCCCACATCCGCGCCGCGAGGGCGGCGGCGCGTTCCGGCGCGGTCTGCGACGAGGCGCGCAGGACGGGCGCGAGGCGGTGCAGCGGCGGCATGTTCGGCTCGGCGACGACCTGCGAGCCGGGGCCGCCGCCGCGCACGGTGTAGGTCGTGGAGGTCTCGGTCGAGGTCGTCTCGACGGGGAAGCGGTCGGCGATCGTCTTCCAATACGGGTCGTCCACGACGAACGACCACGCGGTTTCGTTCGTGCCGACGACGGTCACGGAGATCTCGCCGAACGAGCCGAGCGAGCCGAGGGTCTGCGAGAAGGAGAAGAGGTCGCGGTCGTGCGCGCGGCGGAGTACGGTGTACTCGACGGCGCAGCCGGGCGCGAGCTTCGGGAACGAGACGGTCGCGATCTTGCCCGCCGGATAGCGCGGTGCGCCGGCGACCCATTCCTGGTCGCCTTCGAAGAGGTCGAGCTTCGGGTCGACTGGCGTCGCGGTGCCGTCCGGCAGGACGACGCATGCGTTCGTGACGCGCAGGTCGGTCGTGGCGGGGTTCCAGCGAAGCGTGACATCGCCCGCCTTGCGCTGTCCCGCGTAAGTGAGGATGCGGCGGCACGTCGTCGTCTCGACGGTCCACTCCTCCGGAGCGCGCGAGACGTCGACCGTCGTGCGCTGCCATTCGAGGAAGGTGTCGTCCGCGGGCGCGGGCTCGACGGCGCGCGCGAGGACGTTCGAGAGGCCGTCCCCGAACGCGCGCCCTTCGAACAGCCGCGGCACGCCCTCGCCTTCGAGCAGGATCGGCGCGCGCCCCGCGCGCTCCTCGGCCACGCGCGATTCGCGCAGCAACTGGTATTCCTCCGGCGAATACCGCGAGCGGAGGAGCTTGAGCGAGCGGTAGCGGCCGGGCGCGCCGGAAGGGGCGTTGGTGGGGATGTCCTGGAAGAGAACGATGGGATTGTTCACAAATCTCAATTGTTCACAATTGTCCACAAATCCCAAATCCAAATCCGACTCCGCGGACTCCGCGAACTCCGCGTGAGAATCGGTCGGGAACGTGACCTCTGGCGCGGAGCCAACGGAGACTCCGCGTGGCAGGCGGAGTTCCATCGTCTCCTCGAACCCGCACGGGTAGTCCGTGACGAGCGGGAAGCGGCGCTTCTCGAGGCCGAGGTCGCCGACGACGCGCGAGGCGATCGCGAGCCGCGCGGGCAGTCCGGGGACGTCGAGCAGCGCGGTCCGGCCGCCCTCCGCCCCGCGTGCGGCTTCGGCGACCGCGTATTCGACCGTCGCGACGAGCGGCTCCGGGCTCCTGCGGAGCTCCTCCGGCGCGGGGTGCAGCTCCCAGCGCGTGAGCACCGCGCCGGGGACGCCCTGCAGGACGCGCTCGAAGAACGCGCGGATGTTGTCGCGCGGGATCGACGCGAAGTAGCCGCGGTAGGCCGCGTCGTTCACGCCCGCGAACGACATCGTCGTCGAGACGTCCGCGGACGCGTCGCCGTTCAGCGTGAAGACCGTGTTCGCCTGCAGCAGGTTGCCCTCGACCGGCAGCGGCGGCGTCTCGCGGATCGTCTCGCCCTCGTCGCGCGCGACGAGGTAGCTCATCTCGCAGAGGTATTCCGGCAGGAGCGAGCGCGTCGTCTCGCTCGTCGGGTCCATGAGGAGGTAGGGGTTCGCCGGATCGCCCGAATCGGCCGCGACGATCGCGTGGTTGAAGTAGGGCTGCGGCACCTGCGGGTCCTTGCGCGGGCCGACGTTGATGAGGACCGGCCACGCGTCGATCCCCGCCATGCGGAGCATCGCGACGAGCAGGGCGGCCTTGTCGCGGCACACGCCGTAGCGGTTCGCGAACGTGAGCGAGACGTCGTGCGGCTCGTAGCCCGGCGCCTCGCTCTCCGCCATCGCGCCCATGTAGCGCACTTCGCGGGAAACGAAGTCGAAGAGCGCGCGGATCGCCGCCTCGCGCTCGTTTGTCGCGGAGCCCGTCGCGGTCGTGACGAGCTCCGCGACCTTGGCCGCCATCGCCCCGTTCGTCGCCGCGAGGTGCGGGGCGCAGAGGCGGGCGTACCAGCGCGAGAGGGACTCCCAGTCGGGCGCGGTGGAGAGGAGCAGGCGCGCGGTGCAGTCGTAGGCGGGCGGCATGTCCGGCTCGGCGAAGTAGCGCGGGACGTTTTCCGCGGTCCAGACTTCGGTGACCGTGCCGGCCGCCTCGTTCGTGTGCGCCGCGTGCGTCAGCTCCACGGGGCCCGCGTCGCGGAACGCGCGGGAACGCAGCGGCATCGACGCCGGGCCGGTGATGCACGCGCCCTGGAAGAGGATCGGGTGGTCGCTCTCGAAGGTGAGATAGTCCGAATAGACGCCCTCGCAACGCGGCTTCTTCGCGGTGCGGCGCATCACGAGCTCCACCGTGTCGCCGACCTGCAGGCCGGGCAGCGCGAGCGTGAACGTCTTGTCGTTCGGGTCGTGGATGTTGCTCGCGAGCGAGCTCGTGTCCGTCGCCTCGGCGAGGTTGGCCGCGAGGTCGACGTCGCGCGCGATGCCGTCCGGCGAAATCACCCGCGCGACGAGCACCGTCGTCGATCCGTAGAAGTCGTTGTTCGAGAACGTGAACGTCCGGTTGTTCTCGAGCCCGCGCTGCGTGAGGATCTTGGACAGGGTCGTCCATGTCGTCGCGTAGGTCCCGTTCGTCTCGTAGCGCGTCTCCTCCCATTCGAACACCGACACCTCGTCCGCATCGGGATAGGCTTCGACGGTCACGGAAGGAAGGCGGGCGCTCGCGCTCTCGACGGGAAGAGGCTCCACCTCCACTTCGTGGGATTGTTCACCATTGCCACCATTGCCATCATTGTTCACCAATCCCAAATCAAAATCCAACTCCGCGGACTCCGCGAACTCCGCGTGAAAATCCGACTCCGCGACCTCCGCGGACTCCGCGTGAGAATCCGACTCCGCGACCTCCGCGAACTCCGCGTGAGAATCCGACTCCGCGACCTCCGCGGACTCCGCGTGAGTTTCAACCTTCGCGGCGGGTGGTTCGAAATCGTAGTCCCAGTAGACGGGATCGATCGGGCGCATGCAGAACGAGCAGCAGCCCGTCGTGCAGGCGGCGGCGAGGACGGCGAAGGGAATCGGCAGGCGGAAGGGCTTCTTCATGCCTTCGATTCTAGCGGAGTCCCCGCGCGTTCCGCAAGCGAAAACGGCCGCGGGACGGCAAACGGCCGGTCCGCCGCGTCGCCGGACGCGCGGGATTTCGGTTGACACGGCGGGGGCGTTTCGGCTAGACTCGCCCCCATTCCGCCGCGGGTGTAGTTCAACGGTAGAATGGAAGCTTCCCAAGCTTCAGGCGAGGGTCCGACTCCCTTCACCCGCTCCATTTCCGGCCGCGGCGCCGGCCGCCCCGCGCGGCCGGCGCCGTTCCGCTTCCGAGGAGACTCCGCCGCCATGTCCTTCACAGCCGACGACTCGTTCGCGCACCGCGGACGCCGCTTCCCGCGAAAGGGTGTCGCGGCCCTTCTCGCCCTTCTCGCCGCGGCGGCCGCCGCGATCGCCTCGTGGCTCGTCCCGGAACGCACGCCGGACGTCCCGCCCGGCCTGTGCGTGGACTCCTGGAACATGGAGTGGTTCCCCTCCGGCTACCTCGAACCGCAGTCGCCGTCCGCCGAGGCGCGGCGCATCCGCGCGGCCGCGCGCGCCGTCCGGCGCGCCGGCGTGCCGGACGTGCTGCTCGTGCAGGAGATCCGCAACCCCGCGACCTGCCGGGCGTTCGCCGGAGCGATCGGCGACCCGGCGTTCCGGCCCGTCGTCTGCTCGGGGTTCTGGAACAGCCCGACGAACGTCTCGCTCCAGCAGCTCGCGATCTTCTCGCGTCTTCCGTGCCGGACGAACGGCTGGGAACGCTGGGCCGCGCGCGATTTCGTCTACCCGCCGCGCGGGTACGCGTGGGCGGTGCTCGACACGGCGGACGGACCGGTCGCGTTCTTCGACGTCCACCTCAAGAGCAACTTCATCCCCGAAGGGCAGGACGTGGAGCAGCAGACCGTCCTGAACCGCCTCAAGCGGCAGCTCTCCGCCGAGCAGGTCCTCGCGCACGTCGCGCGGATGCGGGCCGAGGGCGTCGGCGGCGAGCCGCTCGCGGGCGTCGTGCTCGCGGGCGACTTCAACGTCGCCGCCGAGGACCCGCGCTTCGCGGACGAGACGACGCTGCGGCAGGTCCTCGAGTCCGGCCTGCGCGACGCCTTCGAGGGCATTCCGGAAGCGGACCGGCCGACGCTGCCGGCGAACGACTTCTACCCGCCCGCGACGTTCGACCACCTGTACTACGCCGGCCTCGGGGAGCCGGTGCTCCGCGCCGTCCTCCCGCACACGTCCGTTTCCGACCACAGTCCGGTCCGGGCGGTCTTCCCGACGAACGCGCCGGCGGCGGCCGCCCCCTGACGCCGGTTCCGCCGGCTACGCGGGCCGTTCGGCGGCGAGCTCGGGCGAGAGCAGGTTGCCGCGGGCGCGGAGCTCGTCCGCG
>JAFPUX010000260.1 GCA_017413145.1 Kiritimatiellia bacterium
GATCGACGGCGGCTCGGGCGATCCGGTCACGATCGACGGCGGCGCGGGCGCGGTCGACGCCGGGATCGCCTACGCGGGCTCCTCGCGGACGACCAGCCTCCTCTACGCGACCGGCGCGTCGGCCACGACGACGCTCCGCAACCTCGTCTTCACCGGCTCCAAGATGAACCAGTCGAAGGACACGCCCGACGTCGGCCCCGCCGTCTCGATTCTGGGCAATGCCGTGATCGATAGCTGTGTCTGGACGAACAACGCGGTCTATCGTTCCGGCAACTTCGGCTCGGCCGACGGCGGCGGCTGTCTGCGCGTCGCCGGCGACCTCGCGCTTTCGAACTCTACCTTCTCCAAGAACGGAGTCAAAGCCGGTTCCAGCAACTATTCGCTCGGCGGCGTGGTTCTGGCCAAGGGCGCGACGGTCGCCGTGACGAACTGCGTCTTTTCCGAGACCTACGGCTGGGACGGCAACACGACCGGGAACGGCACCGACATCGCCGCGTTTGCCGTCGGGTCGGCGACGACGAGACTGACGGTCGAGGGCTGCGTCTTCGAGAAGAACCTCGCCATTCACGGCGGCGGCGCGCTGTTCATCGCGGGCGGCTCCGGGTCCTTCTCCGTCCGCAACTGCCGCTTTGTCGAGAACAAGAACACAAACGCCGGCATCAAGCACGGCGGTGCCGTCTCGATCGGCGGCGCGGGCGAATACCTCTTCGAGAACTGCGAGTTCGCGGACAACTACAGCAATGGCTACGGCGGCGCCGTCCGTTCGGAAAAAAACACAGCCAACATCGTCTTCGCCAACTGCACCTTCGTGAACAACGACGGAAACAACTGGGGCGGCGCGGTCGATACGCGCGGCCCGACCTGGTACGTGAACTGCACGGCCGCCGGCAACGTGAACCGCGCAAACAACAACAACGGACCGGGCACGTTCTTCAGCACGGAGAACAAGACGGTCAACATCCTCAACGGCGCCCTCGTCTGGAACTGGTCGAACAACGGAACGGTCAAGAACGACACGTCCAAATACGGCGGCACCGTCAACGTCTACAACTCCTACAACTACCCGGCGGGCACGGCGCCGAGCAAGGAAGAGAACGTTATCAGGGTCTACGACGAAACCACCGCCTTCTTCGCCGAGCCCCTCGCGTCGATTTCGTCGATGACGTGCTTCGGCACCACCTACAACTTTTCGCAGGCGATCACGACGCCGGTCCTCTCGTCCGCCGCGGACGACGCCACGCCGCGCGTGGTCGAGATCGACCGCAACGGCGTCCTGCTCTCGACCGGCTGGCCGGTGAAGCACGACGCGGACTGGCAGAACATCGCCTACTCGAAGGACGCCGGCGAAACCTGGACCGCGCTGCGCGGCAGCGCGGACGCCGCCACGACGCTTCTTTCCGCCGACTCGCGCGGCGAGGCCTACGCCGTGGCGGACGGCGTGCCCGTGACGCCCATCGGCTCGGCGACGGTGCCGGTCTTCGCCGTGACGTGGGACGTCGCGACGAACGGCGGGCAGTGGAGCGACGGCTCGACCGCCGCCGCCACGGCCGACACCTACCGCGGCGACGCGCCGACCGCGCCCGCGGATCCCGAAAAGAGCGGCTGGAACTTCCTCGGCTGGAACACGGACCCGGACGCGACGGCGGCGCTCGACCTGACGGCGCAGACGATCTCGGCCGACACGGCCTACTACGCGATCTTCGAGGAGATTTCCGCGACGGACGC
>JAFPUX010000261.1 GCA_017413145.1 Kiritimatiellia bacterium
AGCGCGCCCGCGCCGCCTGTTTCTCGCGCGCCGCCGCGGGATTGTCTTGCGTGTAAGTTCGTGCGGCCGCAACCTCTTCCGGCGTGGTCTTGAGCCGCCAGTCGAAACCGGGCTTCCAGAGGGATCTGTCCTTGGAAAAGCCGAGTTCGGCGCGCGCCGCGGCGGTCGTGGCGGCCTTGTACGCGCCGATCAGCCGGCCCAGCGGTTTGTCGAGCGGCTTCGCGACGTGGATCAGGACGTGCACGTGGTCCGGCATGGTCTGGAACGCATGCGTCACGAGCGCGCCGCCCGTTTTCGCGGCCGTTTCGCGCCATTCCCGCGAAGCGATCGCGTCGAGCGGTGTTTCCCGGAACCCGCGCGGCCCGATCTCGGCCAGCACGTTCCGTCCCCGCACCGCGCATTCCAGCGTGATGTGGTACCATCCCGGCCTCCGGAAATCGTGCCACCGGAACTTCGCGACCATCGATTCCATGCCTTGAACCCTACCACATCCGGAAACGGAGGTCAAACACCTCCGCGCCGTGTCGGATACCGGTCCTTTCCCCCCAGTGCCGTCCGCTGCCGTGGGAGGCTGCGTGGCGGGGTTCCCACCCCGCCACGCGCGTGTTTTGCGGCGCGGGCGGTAGAAACATCCGGGGAGCCGGCGGCTCCCCGAAAGCCGGGGCGCACCCCTGCCCGGCGCATGGCGGGGCACGCCGCCCCCGGCTCGTGGATGCCGTGCCCGCCCCGGCTTTCGGGGAGCCAACCGCTCGGGCGGGGCTTCGCCCGGCCCTCGCTCGGCTCCCCGACGTACCGACCGCCCTCGCCGCAAATCGCGCGCGAGGCCGGGCCTTCGCCCGGCCTCGCAGCCTCCCACGGTCCCGGAGTGCTCGGGGGTAAAAGCACCATTCCCCCTCCGCGCCGTGGCGGATACCGGTCCTTTCCCCCCAGCGCCGTCCGCTGCCGTGGGAGGCTGCGTGGCGGGGTTCCCACCCCGCCACGCGCGTGTTTTGCGGCGCGGGCGGTCGAAACATCCGGGGAGCCCGCGGCTCCCCGAAAGCCGGGGCGCACCCCTGCCCGGCGCATGCGCATAAAAAGGGAGGCCGCGCCTTGCGGCGCGGCCTCCCCGTTTTCGCATGTTCTTCCTTTTACGGTTCCGGCGTCGAATCGCCGTAGCCGATCTTGAAGAACTTCGTCGTGCCGGTCGAGCCTTCGGTCAGGGTCACGAGATCGCCTTCCGCGACCGTCTGGGCCGAAGCGGCATCCTCCGTGTAAGTGCCGTTCACCGTCGTGCTGGAGAACAGCACGTAGCGGCCGGCGGCAGGGGCCACGAAGGATATCTCCGCCTTGCCCGTTGTCGAGTTGATCTCGATCGGCTTGGGCACGTCCGCCTGCGGGTTGTCGATCTTGTACTGGGCCAGACCGTCGCCGGCGTCGACCTTGACTTCCACGGCGTTCTCCGTCCAGCTCGCGTAGAAGAACTTCGGACCGTACGAGCCGGTCGGGATCGTGCCCGGGTTCACGAGGTCGCCGACGTAGACGCCCTCCGTCTTGTTCGTGTACCAGCCGTTGAACGTCCAGCCGTCCTTCACGGGCGAGGGCAGTTCGATCGTGGCGTTCGTGACCGCGTACCACTCGGGCGGCGTGTAGCCGGCCGGCCAGGCGCCGCCGTCGAGCACGTACTGGATCGAGTAGTCCATGACGTTCGTCGTGAAGTTCGGGCGGAAGACCGTATCCACGGAGATCGGACCGAGCGCCGGCGTCCAGGTCATGGCGAAGTGGACCACGTAGCCGGGCTGCGCCGGCGGGTAGGGCTCCACGCTGCTGAGACTGAACGTCGGAACCGGCACCCCGCCGACCTTGACGTCGAGCTCCTGGAGCGTCGATCCGTCTCCGTTGAGGAACGTGGCCTTGAGATAGGCCGTCGAGGTGTAGGTCACGACGCCGTTCTCGTCCGGTTCGGACGCATCGAGGTAGTGCGACCGGTCCTCGGGCACGAGCTCGGGGATCAGGAATTCGCCGGCCTTGACCTTGAGCGAACCGGTGATCGCGAAGGCGTCCTCCTGCGCGTTCGTGTTCGCGACCATCTCGACCACGAGCGTCGGCGTCTGGGCCATCGCGACCGTCGCCGCCGCCGTGAACGTCCCGTACTTGGTCGTGGTCTCGCCGTCGACGATCTTCGCGACGTAGTAGGTCGGGACGACCATGTAGGTGACCGTGATGGGCGGCTCCAGTCCGACCGTCCGCGGCTCGACCGCGTACTCGACCGCGTCGGAGCCGGCGAGCGACGTGACGACCTCGAGGTTCGCGAGGTAGCCCGTGTCGTCCGTCTTCACCGTGAGCGTGTCCTCCGCGGTCGCGAGCGTGACCGTCTCGGCCGAGAGCGGGGCGACGATCACGAAGACCGGGTCGTCGATGCCCGCCGTCGCCGCGGCCGCCTGCGCTTCCGCGATCGAGAGGTAGGACTTGGTGGTGTCGCCCTCGATCTGCACCGCGGCGGCCTTGACCGTCCAGGTCGCGGCCGGGTCGGGCGCGTTGTCCGCGTCCTGGACCACAGTGAGGCCGGCGGCGACGTACGCCGCCGCGGGCTCGCGGTCGAACCAGCCGCCGGAGATCGAAAGCGTGCTGCCGGTCTCGCTGTCGTCGAGGAAGGCGCTCTGGCCCGCCTCGGCGGTCGCGACGAACGTGCCGCCTTCGAGGACGATGGAGCCGGTCGTTTCCTTGTTGAACGAGGTGATGAACTCGCCCGTGTAGGAACCGCTCTCCACCGTGATCTTGCCGAAGCCGGCCGGGTCGATCGTGAAGACCGCGGCCTTCCACTCGTCCTCCTCGTTGGTATCGGGGTTGATGAAGGTCTTGCCTTTTGCGCCGATGCCGGTGATCGTCGTGTTGACGACCGTGCCGGTCGCGTTGAACACCTCGATGGCCGACTGGAAGTACTCCGTGCCCGCGGTGGAACCCGTGATCGTGCAGTTCGTGATCAGGAAGTCGCCGCCGCAGATGAGGACCGCCTGGCGGATGAACTTGTCGATCGTGACGCCGTCGAGCGTGAGCATTCCGGCATAGCTGCCCGAAGTGACGATCGGCGTCATCATGTCCGAGAAGGCGGCGGTGTCGCCGAACTCGGTGAACTTCAGGTTCTTGATCGTGACATTGCCGGCGGTGGGGCCGATGAAGATGTCATGGTAGCTCGTGCCGTAGTCCGTCAGGCCGTAGAGCGTGTGGCCGTTGCCGTCGATCGTCAGCGAAATGTCGGCGATCATGATTTCCGGCTCGTCTTCCGTGAAGCTCACGTGGTCGTCCGCGACGAGGTAGATCGTGTCGCCGGCCGTGGCGTTGGTGATGGCGCCGAGCAGGCTCGGGTACTCGTTCGTCACGTTGCCCGCGACGATGATCGCCACCGGCGGGACGTAGGCTTCGAACGTGTAGAGGCCGGCCGCCTCGGACCAGCGCAGGTCCTGTCCCTCGGCGAGCGAGCCGGTCACGTACGTCGCCGCGGCGAAGAGCGTGTCGGCCTGGAGCGCCGCATTGGTCGTGACGGTCACCGTCGCGGTCTTGTTCGCGTACTCGAGCGTCGCGCCGTTGTAGAGCTGGATCGTGCTGAGCACGTTGCCGTTCTTCTCGGCGTCGAAAGTCCACGTGATCGTCTTGGTCGGGTTTTCCTCCGTGAAGTCCGACGGCTTCACCTTCTGCGAGTCGGTCGTCGTCGTTCCGCCGAGGGTCGTCGTCGCCTGGGCGTTGTAAGTCCCGGGTTCGGGCAGATCTTCGAAGTAGATCTTGACGATGGTCGAATCGGCCGTCGCTCCGGCGGTGGAAGCTTCAACCGAGAACGGCCCCGAGTAAGCGCCCGAGTCGGGATCCACTTCAAACTTGATGGCGGGATCCGTGGCGGATGGAATCACGACATAATGTTCACGGTCGTAGGCATACGTAAATGTCGACGTCGTTCCCGCCTCCAGATTGATGATTTCGATTTTCGCAAGAGAATACGTCAAGTGAATGATCGGCATATCGTCTTCATCGAGATCAATCGTCAAATCGTGGAAGTTGAACCCTTCGAACTTCGCGGTCTTGTTCGCGCCCGCTTCCGCGTTCACCACGCGGGAAACGTTGCCTTCGGTTCCAACCTCCTGCAGCGTATCGTTCATGTAGACTTCCGCGGTGAAGTCGTAGCTGGAGAACGTTTCCTCGATCGTCTTTCCGACGAAGTTGTCGACCGCGCCGGTGCCGCGGAACGCCACGGAGGAAACTTTGCCGGCCGTCTGGGACTTGTCGCCGTTGGCCGCGGGCCAGCTCGTGGCGGCGCCATTGTGGGCATGCATCTCCGTGCCGTTGACATAGACCTTCACGGACGGCAGACTTTCCGGATCGGTGTGGTCCACGAGCACCTGGACGTGAGCCCAGGCGTTGTCCTCCAGTTTCTCGCCGGCAAGAGGTTGCCAATAGTTTTCGCCCGTGGTCGAATCGTACACATACACGCACAGGACCGAGTTGGTCGTTTCGCCGGAATCCGGATTGATCTCGTTCATGAGGTAGACGGCCGTCTGGACGTCTTCCTTCGAATCGAAGTCGCCCGCGTCGGGCGCCGAATCGGAGCCGACGAGATACAGGTCGGCGTCCACGAGCGCCTTGAGCTTGGCACCCATCTGGTTGGTCGGCACGACGCTCCACGTCAGGTCGTTGCCCTGCGTGTCGAGCTTGAGGTAGACGCTGTCGGGCACCTCGGCCATCGCGCCGGACACGAAGTTCGTGACGAGGCCGTTCGTGATGTACGACTCGTCGCCGTCGACCATCGTCCAGACGCCGGCGGCGTAGGGCTGCACGGTGCCGTCCGGCATGTCTGCCTCGTTGTTCGTGAGCGAGCCGAGTTGGCCGGGGATCAGGCCCGGGAACCCGGTCTGGAAGGAGTTGGGCTCGAAGCTCACGTCCCACCAGTCGTTGGTTGTCACGGCGCCTCGTGCCGTCAGCCCGAAGGCCGCCAGCGCGACAAGCGCCAATGTTTTGAGTTTGTGCATGTTTTCGTTCTCCGTTCGGAGGGTTGTGTTGGTTTGCGGCCCACGTTCGGAGGGCATACGGCCCCCTTGGGTGTTCCGCGGGTCCGCATCTTATCCCACCCGTGCCCGCGTGTCAAGCGCGAAATTCCACGCGCGCCCGCGCGATCCCGGCGCCGTGGCGGAAACCGGGCCTTCCCCCCGGCGCCGTCCGCTGCCGTGGGAGGCTGCGTGGCGGGGTGCGGCGCACCCCGCCACGCGCGTGTTTTGCGGCGCGGGCGGTAGAAACATCCGGGGAGCCGGCGGCTCCCCGAAAGCCGGGGCGCACCCTTGCCCGCCGCATGCGCCACAAGCCGGGTCTACGGTGCCCTCAACCCCTCCGGCACCTCCTCCTCGTCCCGGTCGATCCGGTCGAGCATCGCGAGCAGGAGGGCGCCGGTGCGGTGGAGCGACTCGGCGGAGATCTTGTCCAGGGTGTCCAGCGGCGTGTGCCAGTAGTCGTGGCGGCCGGGGGCGGAGCCGTACTCGAAATCGATCAGGTCGATCGCGGAAACGCCCGCGTCGAGGAAGGGGACGTGGTCGTCGAGGATGAACGTGGCGGCGATCGACGTGGGCGGGGTCTCGCCGCGGCGGGCGAGCGAGGCCTTGAGCGCGGTCTGGGCGAGCCAGGGCGTGACGTTGCGGGGGATGTCGAGCGCCAGGTCGCGGTCGCCGACCATGTCGGCGACGATGGCGGCGACCGGGCGGTCGCCGCCGGCGCGCTCCGCAAGCGTGGCGGCGAGGCGCTTGGAACCGTGGAGGCCGTCGTTGTCGCGGTAGGCGGCGCCGGCGGCCTCCTCGCCGTCGAAGAAAGCGAACAGGATCGTGTCCCGGGGGCGGACCGGCGCCGCCGCGAGGTGGTGCAGCAACCCGAGCAGCACGGCGCTCGAAGATGCGCCGTCATTGGCTCCCTGGAACCCGGGAATGCCGGGTTTGGTGTCGTAGTGGGACCCGAGCACGACCAGCCGCCCGGAGGTTCCCGGCAGCGTGGCGTAGACGTTGCAGAACGTCTTGCGCCCCGTGGGGGTTCCTTCGGTCCAGCAGTCCGCCTCGGGCTTCACGCCGATGCGGCGGATTTCCTGCGCGAGGAACCGCGAAGCGGCCCCGGCGCCGGGCGTCCCGGCGTCCCGCGGCGAAATCTTGGCCAAATCGGCCGCATAGGCGTACATCCGGACCCCGGCGTCGGGCGGCAGCGTCTCCCATCCCGCCGCCGGCTCCGTCTTCTTCTCCGCGCACCCCGCGACGGCGATCGCCGCCGCGGCCGCGATCCCGAACGCGATCCGTGACATGCCGCCAAGTCTACCACACCCCCGTCCCCGGCGCAAGCCGCCCTGCGCCGCGCCGCGGCGGATCCCGGTCCTTCCCCCCAGCGCCGTCCGCTGCCGTGGGAGGCTGCGTGGCGGGGCGGGCACCCCGCCACGCGCGTGTTTTGCGGCGCGGGCGGTAGAAACATTCGGGGAGCCCGCGGCTCCCCGAAAGCCGGGGCGCACCCCTGCCCGCCGCATGGCGGGGCACTCCGCCCCGGCTCGTGGATGCCGTGCACCGCCCCTGCTCATTCTGTGATATACTTTGCAAGATTATTACGCTTTTATGCATTGAAAATCCAATAAAAAACAACCGTTTTACAACCACCACAAACCTCGCCACCCCAGCGCCTTTTTAAGGGGACAGACCCCTCAAAAATGCTGCTTGCGGGAAGCGGCGTTTTCCGAAGTCTGTCCCCCGTTTCCCCGAGCGGCGAAGCCGCGAGCTTCGGACGATGCGCAAGTCCGGGGGCCGTCGCCCCCGGACTTGCGCAGGACGCGCCACTTGTGCTAGTCTCCCGCGCCATGAACGACCCATTCGACGTGGTCGTGGTCGGCGGCGGACACGCCGGCTGCGAGGCCGCGCTC
>JAFPUX010000262.1 GCA_017413145.1 Kiritimatiellia bacterium
CAGAACAGGTCGGCGGTTTCGTCGCGCCCCGCGGCGGGGTCCAGCACGCGGACGCCGCGGAGCGTCCAGTCGCGCAGGTCGGCGGACGGCAGTTCGTTCATGGCGCGGAGTCTACCACGCCTCCCGCGCCGTGCGCAAGCGCCGGGCGCCGGAACGGGGCCGGCCCCGCACCCCCGCCTCGGGCGCGCTAGTCGTCGCGCTTGCGGAGGACGAGCCGCACGTCGTGCTTCGAGACGTTCGCGCGGGCGCGTTCGGCCGCACGGCGCTCCTCGGCGGTGAGATTCATCACCGGCGCGTCGGGCGAGATGCGGAACTGCGGGAACTCCTCCATCGCCTTGCGCTCCTCCGGCGAGAGGCGCGAGGTCGTGAACGGCGGCAGGATCTTGCGCCCGTCCGCGGCCGTCTCGTAGTCCTGTCCCTCCTCCTCGACGAGCAGCACGCCGCCCACGACGCCGCCCGGCTCTTCGCCGATCACGAGGTCGATGCGCACGGAGCGCCCGGCCTCCAGGTCGATCCAGTCGCCGTAGGTCAGGTTCTGCCCCGAGAAGGACGCGTGTCTCTCGAACTCGGGCGCGGACGTGTCGGGCTTCCATCCCGTGATCGCGGAGACGCCGCCGCGCTTGTAGACGTCGTGCATCGGCCAGTAGGCGTCCAGGACGCACCGGCCGTCCACCTGCACGACGAGCAGGTCGTCGAAGTGGCCGACGAAGCGGTAGCGCCCCGACCGCTGCGGATTGAGCCGCCCCTCGTAGTGCGCGATCCAGCGCCGCGGCTCGACCTCGTCCTCGCACCGGAACGCCTTCGGCCCGTCCTCGGCCGGCTGCGCCGGGACGACGAGCTTGTTGAGGTAGAGCCGGTTCGTCGGGCAGTGGAACTCCGCGAGCGCCTCCGGCGAGAAGCCGGCGTCGAGCAGCCGCTTCGCGTCCGCGCGGAAATCCGCGTTCCGCGGGTTGCCCGCGCCGTCCTTCTTCAGGTCGATCATCCGCCCGACCATGTCGGAGACGAGCGCCGAGCCGTCCCCGACCCCGAAGGAGCCGCCCTTCATGCCGCCGGGGCCGGCGCGCACGCCGCGCAGGACGATGGGGGACTTGGTCATGAGCACCGTCGTCTCGAACGCCGGCTGCACCGAGACCTGTTCGACCGGCACGTCCGTCTCGACGGCGACGTCCTCCAGGCCGGGCAGCTCGACGTCGTTGCTCGGCGTGTCGACGTCGAAGTTCACGACCTCCGGCGGCTCGGGCGGGTCGAGGACGTCGTCGACGGGGTCGACGTCGAGGATCTCGACCGGGACCGTCTCCGCCGGCGGCAGCGCGCGCGACGTGCGCAGCAGGAGCAGCAGCGCGACCGAGAGCAGCACGATCGCGGCGGACGCGACGGCCGACGAAAACCGCGCGAGCTCGCGCCGGGCGAGCTTGCGGTCGCGTTCGGACGCGCCGGGGCGCAGTCCGTTCCGGATCGCGCGGAGGCGTCCGGCGAGCGAAAGCTCCCCGTAGCGGCTTTCGATGTTTTCGAGCCCGGTGTCGAAGACCGGGATCGCGGGCAGTGCGGCGGTTGCGGCGTCCATGGCGTGTTCCTTTCCGCTTCGGGTCGAAGCGTTCGTCCACACGTTAATACGAACGGCGACCCCCGGAATTCCAGAAAAATCTTCGCCGGAGGAAAAATCGCACCAAACCGCCGCGGCGCGCGTTTACAGTGCGCCGCGCGGTGCGGCCGGGGCGGCGTTTGCTTTGTCAGGTCACCGGCCGGACGACGGGTCAGTCGGCGGGCTTCGCGCCGGCCGGAGGATCGAAAGGGTTCGCCTCGAGGTTCGCGAGGAGGGCGTGGATGCGGTTCTGATCGGCGGGGGTCGCGTAGACGAGCAGGTCGCTGCTGAAGGGAAGGTGGCGGATGCGCGAGCCGTCGGGGAAGCGGACGCCGCGCTCGGCGAGCCACGCCTTCCATTCGGCGGTTCGGTCGGGGGCGGGCTTGCGCCGCTCCGTGCGCCGGAGGCCGAACGTCGTTTGGTCCGCGGGCCACGGGACGGGCCACTGCGTCCATGCCATCGGGCCGTCCTCGACGGCGGCGTTCGCGGCGTCGCGGCGCGCTTTCCACATCCAGTGGTCCGGGTCGCGCGGGGCGTTCCAGTCGGGGAGCGGGAGCGCGCGGCGCTGCGCGAACATCCAGTCCCACATTTCGTCGCAGTCCCACGCCTGGTCCCACGAGGCGCGGGAGAGGTCGGAGAGCTCCGTGATGCGCATCTCGCCGCCGCGGGACGGCAGCAGGTCGGCGTAGCGGCGGGGCCAGCGCGGGTCGCTGTGCCACTTCTCCCAGTCGGCGGTTCGGTAGAAGTGCCAGATGTGCAGGGGCGCGTCGTCGGGGATGCGTTCGGTGTGCCAGATTCCCGTGTCTGTGGTGGCGACGGCGGCGAAGACGCCGGGGACTTCCTGCTGGATGCAGACGAGCTCGCCCGCGCCGCGCGAGAGGCCGGCGCCGTAGAGGCGGGCGAGGTCGACGCGCGGCGGGGCGGGGGAAGCCAGTTGCGGGCCCATGCGGGCGCGGTCGCGCTCGGCGGCGAGGGCGGCGACGAGGTTCAGGGCGGCGCGCTGGTTGTCGTTGGGGCCGCCGTCGGGAAGGTAGCCCATCAGCATGTGTGCTGGATCAGGGGCGAGGGCGAGGAAGAAGCAGGGGTGGCGCGCCTGGAAGGCGGGCGAGCAGACCTTCTCGTAGATGCCGCGCTGGCGGAACTGCGCGTCGAGGCCGGGGCCGAGCTCGCCGCTGCCGGGCAGGAAAAGCAGGAGCGGGAGCGCGGCGCCGGCGGGGGCGTTCGTCGGCTCGAAGAAGAGGAAGGAGAGGCGGTTCGTGTCACCGGCGTTCCACGAATGGCGGCCGCGCTGGACGAAGACGCCGGCGCGCAGGCCGTAACGCTTCATCTCGGCGCAGAGCGCGGGCGAGGGGTCCGGGTAGGGCTCGACGTGGCCGTTGTCGTCGACCGGGGGCGGGGGCTTGACCTCGGGCGGCGGAGACGGCGCGTGCTCGCC
>JAFPUX010000033.1 GCA_017413145.1 Kiritimatiellia bacterium
CCGCGCAGCGCGAGCTCGCCCTGGTTGCGCACGCGCATCGACACGGCGAAGTCGCCGATCGCGAACTCCTTCGGGACGGCGTGCGAGACGATCTCGACGCCGCGCTCGCGCGCCGCGGCGACGAACGGCTCCTCCGCGCGGGCGGCGGCGAAGGACAGGAGAACGGCGGAGAGAAGGAGGATGCGTTTCGTTTTCATGGGCGGGTCTCCCTTGCGTTGCGGATCTCGGGGCGAACGCTATTTCACGATGAGGACGGTCGGCATGTTCCTGGCGTTCCACCAGACGACGAACTGCTTCGCGGGCGTGGCGGAGGACGTGGTCATCCCGTAGGCCTTCCGGCCGGGCTCGCGGTCCCAGAAGAGCTCGCGCTGGTCGTCGGTGAGGTCGTCCCAGGGCGTGACGTTCTCGGCGGCCCAGTCCTGCCAGGTCTCCTCGCCCTTCGGCAGGTGCAGCACCGACTGCCCTTCGGACCACCCCTGGTAGACGTTCGCCCCGTAGGTCGTCGGGGCCGGCCCCTTGAACCAGACGTCCGAGACGGCCTTGGCGGCGGCAAACGCCTTTTCGCCGATCGACTCCACCGAGTCCAACGTAATGGATCGCAGGCGCGAGAAGGACGTGGTCCGGTCCCAGTAGAGGAACTGCTTGGGCAGCGAGACGACGCCCCGGCCGATCACGGCCTCCTCGATCCCGGCGTTGTAGAAGTTGCTATGGCTCGCGATCGAGACCGCCCCCGGCCTCTTGCGCGTCCCGATCTCGAGCGTGCCGCCGAGGCGGCTGCAATTGTTGAAGGCCTGGTTGCCGAGCGAAACGAGGGCCGGGGCGAGGAACGGTTCGACGGTTTCGAGCGACGTGCAGTTCTGAAAGGCCTGCTGGCCGACGGTCGTCACGCCGTCGCCCGTCCGGACGCGCCGCAGGGCGGCGCAGCCGGAGAACGTCTGGGCGGGGATCTCGGTCACGCCCGCGCCGATCGCGGCGCCGGTGACGGCCTTGCAGTTGTAGAACGCCTGGCCGCCGGCGAACGAGGCCGCGGCGCCGTTGGTGGCGAAGAAGACCTCCCCCGCCAGCTTTCCGCAGCCCGAGAACGCGGCGGAGCCGAGCGAGGCCGTCGCCGCCGGCAGGAGGGGCGAGATCGAGACGAGGGACGAGCAGTCGCGGAAGGCGTAGTTCCCGATCGAGGCCACGCCGTCGCCCATCTCGACGCGTTCGAGGCTCGAATCGTACTGGAAGCAGTTGCCCGGCACCGACGTGATCCCGGCGCCGAGACGCACCGTCTTCAGCGAGGAACAGCTCTGGAAGGCCTGGACGCCGATGCTCGTCACGGAATCGGGGACGACGACGTCCCCTCCGAGCGCCTGGCACCCGCTGAAGACGGTCGATCCGATGGTCTTGAGCGTGTCCGGCAGCGTCAGTTCCCGAAGCGCCGTGCTGTCCTTGAAGGCGTTGTTCGCGATCGCCACGATGGCGCCGTCGCCCTCGACGGGCTTGGCCAGGTCGAGAAGACCCAGAGGGGAATTGACGAGGGGCTTGGTGATGGTAATCGCTCCGAGCGATCCGGAAACCTGGAGCGTCCAGTAGCCGTCGGTCAGCTGTCCCGAGGAATAGACCCAGTTCGCGGAAAAGACCGGCGTCAGGGTCTTGGAGGCGTCCATCACGATCTGGATCGTGGCGTCGGTCTCGTGTCCCGCGGGGACGTCGCCGAGCCAGCGCAGGAACGTGACGCCCGCGCCGGGAACGGCGGTGGCGGTCGCGGTCGCCCCGGGATCGAAGAAGCCGTGCGCGTTCCGGCCCGCGATGGAGACGGTTCCGATCGAGGCGGCGGGGGCGTCGGCGACGACCAGCGCGTATTCGGCGGGCTCCCAGAGCCACGAGAGGCGGAACTGCCCCGCCGTGGCGGGGTCGAACGTCGCGGAGGGCGCCGTCGGGTCGGCGAGGGCGTAGTCGGTCGCCGCGCCCCAGCCGAGCGTGTCGGCCGGCTCGATGCGGTAGCCGGAGCAGACGTAGCGCCCGTCGGGCTCGTTGGCGTACTGCGGGGCCGAGAGCGAGAGCGGGAGCGATGCGGAGACGTCCGCGTAGGCGCCGTAGGCGGGCGAGACGGACGCGGCGGCGGCCTGGACGGGATCGCCGGCGACGAAGAGATCGACGGCGCCGGCCGTCGCGGAGCCGTAGGAGACGACCCACTGGTTCGCCGGCGCCGCCTTCGTGAGCGCCCGCGCGGGCGGCTCGTTCGGATAGGCGGCGGCGTAGGCGGCGCGCTGGGCGTCGGAGAGGCCGTCCCAGGGCGTGGCGTTCGCGGCGTTCGAGATCCAGTCCGTCCAGTCCGCGTCGTCGATCGGGACGATGAATCGGACCGCGTTGTTCGGGAACCCGCCGAACGAGTTGGACTTCCACGTCGGTTTCCTCGCGAGGCGGAACGTGCGGACGTTCGAAAGGCCCTGGAACGTGTTGTCGCCGACGGCCGTCACGTTCGTCCCGAGGGATACGGACGAGATCGCCTGCGCGTTGTAGAAGGCGCCCGCGGGGATCGACAGCGCCGCGGGCGGATCGAGGACGAGGTCGCCGGCGAGCCTCGTGCAGCCGGAGAAGGCGTTTTGTCCGATGCCGGCGACGGAAGCCGGGAGGAATGGCTCGACGGACTCGAGGGCGGAGCATCCGCTGAATGCGGCCTGCCCGATCGTGGCCAGGGAAGGGGAAAGGACGGCGTTCGTCAGCGAAGCGCATCCGTTGAATGCGTTGCCGTCGATCTTCGTGACGCCCTCGCCCAGCGAAACCGACGAGATGCCGCGGTTGTTGCTGAAGGCCGAGGCCCCGATGGTGGCCGCCCCTCCGTTCGCCGCGACCGAGAGGTCGCCGCGGAGCGACGTGCAGCCGGTGAAGGCGTTCTCTCCGATCGACGTGGCGTTCGGCGGAAGGAACGGCTCGACCGACTCGAGGGCCGAGCAGCCGTTGAAGGCGGAACTGCCGATCGACGTCAGGTTCGCGGAGAGGCGGACGCGGGTCAGCGACGAGCAGCCGCAGAACGTGTTGCCGTCGATCTTCGCGACGCCGTCCCCCATCGTCGCCGAGGTCAGGCCGCGGGCGTTGTAGAAGGCCGCCCCCCCGATGGTGGCGGCGGCCCCGTTCGTCGCGATGAAGAGGTCGCCGCTCAGGGCGTAGCAGTGCTGGAAGGCGTAGGCCGAGACCGCGACGACGGACGCCGGGAGGAGCGGCGTCACGGTCTCGAGCGCCGTGCAGCCGTTGAACGAGCTCCCGATGGACGTGATCGCGTCGTGGAGGACGACGTTCGTCAGGGACGTGTCTCCGACGAACAGGTTGTCGGCGAGCTTGACGACGCCGGGGCCGACGGCGACGGACGGCAGGGCCTTGCAGTCCTGGAAGACGCGGCCGGACATCGTCGCCGCCACGGGCGTTCCGCCGCTCGTTCCGAAGCCGACCGAGAGCGGCGAGGCGAGCCGGGTGCAGTTCTGGAAGGCGCTTTCGCCGACGGTGGACACCGTGGCCGGCAGGAAGGGCTCGACGGTGCGCAGGCGGACGCACCCGTAGAATCCCCGCGTCTCGATCGAGGACAGCGCGGCGGGCAGTTCGACGGACTCCAGGTAGGCGCAGTCCTGGAAGGAGCGGGTTCCGATCGAGGTCGTCGAATCGGCGAAGCGGAGCCGCCTGATCTCCGTCCGGTTCTTGAAGGCGTCGGATCCGGTCGCGACGATCGAGAAGGGCGTTCCGCCGGCATCCGCGACGGGGAGGGAGAGGTCGAGGAATCCGTCGGAGCCGGCCGACGAGACGCCCGAGAGCGTGAGGCTCGTGCCGGACGCCGAGCACGAGAGAACCCACGGCGTCGCGCCCTCCGCGACGCCGGTCTCCGTCAGCGTCTTCGTGCCCGGATCGTAGAGCCACCCCGTCGCCGCCGCGGCCGGCAGCGCGAGGACGGACAGCGCGGTGAGAAGAAAGCGGGGAGTCGGCTTCATCGAAGAACCTCCGTTCGATTCCGAATGATGGCCCTTTCCCCGCGCGTTGTCAAGCGGAAATGTGCAGAACGTGCAGAATCGTCTAGAACGTCTCCCCGCGGCGGTAGGAGGAGCGGATGGCGGCGTCCGGGGGGATCGGGCGGCCGGAGAGGAAGCCGAGGAGGAGCCCGGCCGCGGCGGCGCCGTGGGCGCGCGGATCCATCTCGAGGCGCGTGAGGGGGCGGGGATAGACGGGGCCGAAGCCCGCGTTCGCGAAGGAGGCGGCGCGGAAGTCCTCCGGGGCGCGGAGCCCGGCCGCGGAGAGCGCCGTGAGCGCGCCGGAGGCGAGGAAGTCGTCCGTGAAGAGCAGGACGTCGTCCCCGGGGCGCCACCCGGAGGCGAGCCGGGACGCGAAGCCCTCGAGGGCGAGGCGCTGGATCGCCTCGATGCGGCCCGGGCCGGGCGGGGCCGGGAACGCGAGGCGCCGGACCGCGACG
>JAFPUX010000263.1 GCA_017413145.1 Kiritimatiellia bacterium
ACCGCGCGCCTCGGCGGCGGCCACGCTGCCGCCGAAGGCCGCCGCGCCGCCGATCGTCGCCTCGACCCCGCACCCGGGCAGCGCACGGAAGTCCTCGGCCGAACGGTGTTCGGCCGGCTCCACTCCATCCGCCGCGCGCACGATCGCCTTCGCGAGCGGGTGCTCGCTCCCCTGCTCCAGCGCCGCCGCGAAGCCGAGCAACTCGTCACTCGTCACTCGTCTCTCGTCACTGTCGTTTCCGACAACGGAAACGACGCGTGGTTCGCCGGTCGTGATCGTGCCGGTCTTGTCGAGCACGACGGTCCGAGCCCGTCCGGCGGCCTCGACCGCGGCGGCGGTCTTGAAGAGGATGCCGCGGCGGGCGCCGGCGCCGCTGCCGACGACGATCGCAACGGGCGTCGCGAGGCCGAGCGCGCACGGGCAGCTCACGACGAGCACGGCGACGGCGCGCGCGACGGCGTCGCCGGGCGCGGCACCGCACGCGAGCCAGACGCCGAGTGTCAGGAGCGAGACGAGCAGGATCGCCGGGACAAACACCGCCGCGACGCGGTCTGCGAGGCGCGCGATGGGCGCCTTGGTCGCGGCGGCATCGCGCACGAGGCGGACGATCTGCGCGAGGGTCGTGTCCTCGCCGATGCGCGTCGCGCGGCAGCGCAGGAAGCCGGAGACGTTCGCCGTCGCGGCGGAGACGCGGTCGCCCGGCGCCTTGTCGACCGGGACGCTCTCGCCCGTGAGCGCGGATTCGTCGATCGCGCCGCCGCCCTCCTCGACGACGCCGTCGACCGGGACGTTCCCGCCGGGGCGCACGAGGAAGACGTCGCCGACGCGGACCTGCGCGGCGGGGATCGTCTCCTCGCGGCCGTCGCGCACCACCGTCGCGGTCTTCGGGGCGAGGCGCACGAGGGCGGCCAGCGCGCTCGTGGTCCTGCCCTTCGCGCGCTCCTCCAAGACCTTGCCGACCGAGATGAGCGTCACGACCATCGCGGCGCTCTCGAAGTAGTACTGGTCCATCCACGGCTCGGCGGCGGCGGCCCCGCCGAGCAGCTGCGCGCGGGACGCGAGGAAGAGCGCCGCGACGCTCCACGCGAAGGCCGTTCCGGCGCCGAGCGCGACGAGCGTGTCCATGTTCGGCGCGCCGCGCAGGGCGCCGCGGAAGCCGCTCGAGAAGAAATGCCCGTTGAGGACCAGGATCGCGCCGGCAAGAAGCAGCTGCGCGACGCCCATCGCCACGTGGTTCGGCTCGGGCTGCGTGAACCACGCCGGCAGCGGCCACCCGAGCATCATGTGGCCCATCGTGCCGTACATCAGCACGGCGAGAAGCGCGAGCGAGGCGGCGAGCCGCGCGCGAAGGCCGCGCGCCTCGCGCCCGGGCCCCGCCATCGGGGGTTCGGGGGCGTCCCCCGCCCGTTGCAGCGGCGCGGCGCCGTAGCCGGCCTTCTCCACGGCGGCGACGATCGCCGCGTCGGACGCGGCCCCCGCCACGGACATCTCGTTCGTGAGCAGGCTCACCGCGCACTCGTCCACGCCGGGCACGGCGCGGACGGCCTTCTCCACGCGCGCCGAGCACGCGGCGCAGTTCATTCCGGTGACGGAGAAGCGGCGGTTTGACGATCGGACGGAATCGGACATGGAAGTCATTTCACGCAGAGTTCGCAGAATCTATCTCACGCGGAGTTCGCAGAGTTCGCGGAGTTGTTTTTGTTTGCGCCGCGGCGAGCCGCGGCGCCATACAATCCCCGCCGCACCGACCTTCGACGACGTGGTGCTTCCGGCGGGCGCGGCGGCGTCCGCGAGGAGGGCGAGGGAGTGGATTGTTTGCATGGCGCGGGATGATATTAGATTAGCCTAACAATTGCAAGCGGGTACCCGGCGCCGACGGCAACGGGAGATGGCGCCACCCGATCCCCGCCGCGCGAGCGGGGGTTTCATTCTTTCGGCCCGGCCCAGCGCGCGAAGGCTGGGCGGGCGGCGTCGAGGGCGGAGGCGGGGACGAGGAAGGCGTCCGGCGTTTCGCGGACGCCGGGGATCGGGGCGGGATTGCAGCCGCGCGCGGCGGCGCCGACCGCCTCCGGGCCGAAGGCGTTGCCGCAGTTCTGGCAGACGATGCGGCCGTCGTCCCGCTGCGCGAACCAGGCGCGCGGCGAGGGGTTGCACGCCTGGCAGGTGTTGAAGGCGATGCGCGCGCGCCCGGCTCCGTCGCGCAGCGCGAGAAGCTGCACGGCGGGCGCGTCGGCGTCCGCCGCCGGCACGTTGACGAAGAGCGCCTTGTCCGTGACGCGCGCGAGCGGCACGGCGACGAAGCCGTCCGCGTTCGGCGCGAGGTCGAGGTAGGGGGATGCCGGAACCTCCGGAACGGCCGGCGCTTCCGAAGCGGCCGGAGCCGCCGGCCGCTCGCAGCAGTCGTAGGTGATCGCGTCCGGGTCGGCGGTCCAGGCGCGGATCCCGCGCCGCGCCATCCCGAGCGCCAGCGCGACCAGGATCGCGGCCGCGACGCGTCCGAAGAGCGCGCGCCTCTTCGCGAAGAAGCCCGCCGCCGCGCCGACGGCGAAGAGCGCCGGCGCCGTCCCGAGGCCGAAGGCGAGCATCGCCGCCGCGCCGCG
>JAFPUX010000034.1 GCA_017413145.1 Kiritimatiellia bacterium
CCGACCGCGAAGCGGCGCGCGCGGCGCTGGCGCGCGTGGGGCTCGACGGCTTCGGCGGGCGCTCCTTCGCGGCGCTCTCGGGCGGGCAGCGGCAGCGCGTCGCCGTCGCGCAGGCGCTCGTGTCCGATCCGGAACTGCTGCTGCTCGACGAACCGACGGCGAACGTCGACTCGAAGACGGAAGTCGAGCTGCACGGGCTTTTCGCGGAACTGGCGGGACGCGCGACGGTCGTGATCGTCTCGCACAACCTGAGCGTCGTGGCCGCGCGCGCGACGCATCTGCTCTGCGTAAACCGGACCGCGGACCTGCACCGGCTGGGCTCGGACGGGGAAGCGCGCCTGGAACCGCTCGCCGCGCTCGGCGGCGCGCTCGCGTTCGTGCACACGTTGCACCCGGACCACGTCAAGGCGCTGCGCGCCGCGCTTGACTCGCCGCACCACGGCGAGCACTGATCCCCGGATCCGTTCGGTTTCCGCCGCCGCGGAGCCGCGGAAACCGAAAATCATCCACGGTGCGATTGAAACGGGCGAAGGATTGTCACGTCCGCGAAATGGCGGGATGGCATGCCCGGAAGAGGTCGGTTGTGGACTTCGCGCGCGGAATCTGGTAGGATTCCGTTCCGACCGCGGGGACGGAGGTCCGGAGGACCGGAAGTCCGCGCGGTCGGAAGCACCCCGACCGGAAAGACCGACCATGCACACCGTCGTCCAACACCCCCTGCTCCAGCACCGCCTCGCGATCCTGCGGGCGACCAAGACCGACCCCAAGCTCTTCCGGGAGCTCGTCCACGAAATGACGCGCCTGATCGCGTTCGAGGCGCTGCGCGACCTGCCGACGGTGCCCGTCTCGGTCCGCACGCCGATGGGCGACGCGGCGGGCGTGAAGATCGAGGGGCACGTGGTCGTGGCACCGATCCTGCGCGCCGGCATGGGCATGCTCGATCCGATGCTGGAGCTCCTGCCGTATGCGACGGCGGGCGTGATCGGCACGAAGCGCAACGAGGAGACGGCCGAGCCGATCCCCTACTACCTGAACCTGCCGAAGCCGTTCCCGGACAGCTACGTCGCGCTCGTCGACCCCATGCTCGCCACGGGCGGCAGCGCGTGCGACGCGATCGCGACGCTCAAGAAGAGCGGCTTCACGCGCATCGTGTTCCTCAACATCATCGCGTGCCCCGAGGGCATCGCGCGGGTCGAGCGGGAGCACCCCGACGTGCCGATCTTCACCGCCGCGATCGACGACCACCTCAACGACCGCCACTACATCGTGCCGGGCCTCGGCGACGCCGGCGACCGCCTCTTCGGGACCCTGTAGCCATGACGACCGCCGTCCTGCTCGGGCGCCTCGCCCTCGCCGCGCTCTTCGGGGCGCTGATCGGCCTGGAACGCGAGTTCCGCGCCAAGGAAGCCGGCCTGCGCACGCACTACCTCGTCGCGCTCGGCTCGTGCCTCTTCATGCTCCTGTCGCTCTACGGTTTCTCGCTCTCGGAAGTGCTCGCGACGCAGCCGGAGATCGCGGCCCAGTCGATCCGCGTGGACGTGGCGCGCGTCGCGGCGCAGATCGTCACGGGCGTCGGCTTCCTCGGCGCGGGCATGATCGTGCTGCACAAGCGCTTCGTCGTGGGGCTCACCACGGCGGCGGCGATCTGGACGACCGCCGCGATCGGCGCGGCCGTGGGCGGCGGGCTGTGGATCGTGGGCGGCGCCGCGACGGCGCTCACGCTCGCGGGGCTGGAGCTCTTCCGGCTCGTGGACCGCCGCATCGGGACGGCCAAGCACGAGCTCGACATCGCCTTCTGGGCGGCGGACAACGAGGCGGTCGGCCGCGCGCTCGCGGCGCTCAATTCGATCCGCGGCGCCGCCGTCGCCGGCTACGAAGCCGCGCGCCACGGGGACACCGGCGTCCACGTTTCGCTGCAACTCGTCTCTTCCGCGCGCGGCGCGCGCCCGGGAAGCGTCCTCGAGGCGCTCCGGGACATTCCGGGGGTCGAGCCGGAACGCGTCGAATAGCCCCGCGGCGGACCGCCGGCCGGCGGTCCGCCCGGACGCCAAAAATCCGGTTGCATTCGAGACCGTTTTAGGGTATCCTTCCAACCAACGACCCGCACAGGGCCGTAACCGACATTCCAGGAAACCGCCATGGGCACGCTTCTCAAGGTCCTCACCGTCTTCATCCTCCTGCTCAGCATCTTCGCGTTGGTGCTCGGCATCGCCAACTTCAACAAGCGAGAGCAGCTCATCGGCCGCACGCACGAGCTCGAGAGCTCCATCATCGCGCTCGCGAACTTCATCGAGGACCGTCTTCCCAACCAGGCGGGCCGCACCGGCACCTCGGACGAAGACGACGAGGACGACGAGGAGGGCGCGGAGGCCGCGGCCCCCGCCGCCGCCGAGCCCGCCGCGGACGTCGAGCACGTCGCGTGGGACGTCGACCAAGTCGACTCCGAGCCCAACGACGCGCCCGCGATGTGCGACTTCTGGGAGACCTATCCGGACCGCCTCGAGACGACCGACTACCAGACGATCAACCTCGGCACCCGCGAGCGCAAGGACCAGCTCGCCACCTACTTCGTCTTCGACTGGGTCGACAAGCAGACCAAGCGCGCGTCCGCTCCGTGGAACCCGCTCCACAACCCCGGCGAAAACGAGACGCGCCAGGTCCGCGTCGACTCCTTCGACCGCCCGCTCACGTCGGTCGACCAGGGCGACACGGCCCACTGGACGATGCACAACCTGCTCAAGGACATGCAGGACAAGGCCAAGTACCAGCTCGCCGAGCTCGGCGCCACCCGCAACCAGCTGCGCGTCGTCCGCGAGACCCTCGAAGAGGTCGCCGGCCTCCTCAACGAGGAGAAGAAGCTCCGCCGCGAGAACCTGCAGGAGATCGTCAAGCTCAACAAGAAAATCGACGAACTCAACGGCATCATCACCCAGAAGGACCTCGAGATCGCCCGCCTCGAGCGCGAGAAGAGCGAACTGCAGGACCGCATCACCGCCCTCGAGGAAGAGGTCGCCAAGAAGGACCAGGACCTGCAGGAAGCCAACACGCTCATCGAGCAGCAGAAGGAGCAGATCCGCCGCCTGACGATCGAGCTGCAGGGCACCGGCAAGCCGGGCACCGGCTTCGGTTCCGGCAAGGCCGTCAAGCTCACGCCCGGACCCAAGGGCAAGATCGCCAAGGTCAACGCCGAGGAGGCGTTCGTGATCGTCGAGCTCACGCCCGAAGCGGCCAAGGAGATCATCCCCGACGGCCAGTTCCCGGCCCCGGTCGAGATGATGGTCCACCGCAAGGGTCCGGACGGCGAAGACCTGATCGTGACGCGCATCCGCATCATCGCGCCGCCCAACTCCGAGAACCTCGCCATTGCGGACAACGTGTACGGCTGGCAGCAGACCGACACGATCGAAGTCGGCGATGAGGTCATCTACTAGTCTCCGCCTCCGCGCGTCCGCGGCCGTCCTCTGGGCGGCCGCGTTCGCATTGCTCTTCGCCGCCGGTTGCGAGTCGATGCGCGATCCGGACCGCCAGGCCATGCCCTGGGGCCCCACGCACGACTGGCAGTACAACAACGTTCCGTCGGTGCTCATGAACGACTAACGCGGTTTTCCCGCACCTCCCGCCATGCGAATCATCGTTTTCCTCGGCGCCCCCGGCGCCGGCAAGGGCACGGCCGCCGCGGCCGTCGCCAAGAAGACCGGCGCCCGCCACGTCTCCACCGGCGCCATGTTGCGCGACGCGCTCGCCCGCGAGACGCCCGCCGGCCTCGAGGCCAAGTCCTACATGGAGTCCGGCGGCCTCGTCCCGGACGAAGTGCTCTGCAAGATGATCGCCGAGCTGCTCGCCGAGACGCCGAAGGACGCGACGCTCTTTTTCGACGGTTTCCCGCGCAACGAAGCGCAGGCCGCCGCGCTCGACAAGCTCGCCGCGGACGCCGGCGCGACCGTGGACCTCGCGCTCTGCATCGACGTTTCGAAGGAGACGCTCCTGGCGCGCCTCGGCGGCCGCCGCGTCTGCCCCAAGTGCGGCGCGGGCTACCACGTCGTCTCGCTCCCCCCGAAGAAGGAGGGCGTTTGCGACGCCTGCGGCGCCGAGCTGATCACGCGCCTGGACGACCAGCCCGCCACGATCGCGCACCGCCTCGAGGTCTACGAACAGGTCACCGCGCCCGTCGTCGGCTGGTACGAAAAGGCCGGCAAGCTCCGCCGCGTGGACGGCTCCGGCTCCGCCGACGAAGTCGCCGCGCTCGTCGAAGCGGCCGTCTAGCCCGTGTCCGGAACGGTTTGCAAGGCCGGCGGGGCGTGCCAAGGCGCGCCTTCGTTTCCGGCTTGAGTTGCGTAGCGCACGGGCCTCGCGAGCGCATGCGGCGGAAGTTTTAACACGGAGAAACACGGAGCGGCCGGAGCGACCGACTTTTCCGCTTCGCGCCGGTTTCGGCGTTTTGCCGTTGGAAATTCCAAGGTTCTTCGGGCGGGGCTCCGCCCCGCACCCCGCGGTGCATGCGACCGCGGCGCGCGAGCAACCAAAAACAATCCGGACCGCGAACCGGCAAATGCGCCGATGGAGACGCGAAGCGTACGTTCGGCCGCTCCGGCCGCTCCGTGTAGGCTCCGTGTTTCAAAGTCTGCGGCGCATGCGATCCGGAGAATGTCGGTCGGAACGGACAAGATGCGCTCGATTCCGCCCGAGGGGTTGTCCCGGACCGGTCCTTGCGCTAGAATAAGCCCCCGTCATGTTGCTTGCCATCGAAAGGTCTTCCTTCACTGCTTCCGCCGCCCTGTTCGCCGCGGACGGTTCGTCGTGCGTCGCGTCCGTCGAGTCGTCCGGCGCCGGCGCGGGGGACGCGTATCCGCTCGTCCGCGACCTCTTCGCCAAAGCCGACGCTTCGCCCGCGGACCTCACGGCCGTCGTCGTCGGGATCGGCCCCGGCTCGTTCTCCGGCATCCGTTCGGCGCTCGCGCTTGCGCAGGGGCTCGCTCTGCCCGCCGGGCTGCCGGTCCGCGGCGTATGCTCGCCCGCGGCCGTGCTCTTCCGCCGCCGACGCGAA
>JAFPUX010000264.1 GCA_017413145.1 Kiritimatiellia bacterium
CACAGGCCGACACCGGCGCGCTCGCGGGCGGAGCGCAGATGAAGGTGTGGCAGGAGATCGTCGGGCGCGACGCGGGCGTTCTCGCCCAGGCAGTCAAGCGCTCCCTCATCAAGCCCTTCCTCGTGCGGAAGTTCGGGGCGCAGCCGTGCGCGATCGACTTCTCGCTCGAGTTCCCAGCCGAGAGAAGCGCAAAGGAAGCGGCGGAGATCGCCGCGACGCTCAAGCAGGCGGGATGGCGCGTAAATCAAGGCGAACTTGAAAAAGCAACCGGTTTCACCCTCGAAAAGGAGGAATCCGCGCCCCAGGTGCAGGCGTTTGCGAGGGCAAAGGCCAAGACCCCCTTGCAAAACGACGAGAACCGCTTGCAAAACGCTCCGCGCGTTTCGGACGGACAAGGAGACCCCCCGGGCGAGGACGCGCTTGTAGAGGCTCTGAGCGGCCTGTTTGAGAAGTCCCTTGCCGAGGCGGCTGCAGAAGCCATCGAAAAGGAGAAAAAACAAGATGAAGAATGACACATTGACTTTCGCCGCCTGCAGCGCGGTGAAGGAAGACGCCGCCACCAAAGCGACGTGGTTCCAGACCTTCCCGCCCTACGGCCGCTATCCGGTCGGCGGCACGGTCAAGGGCGCTGCGGACGACGCCGTCTTCGTATTCGACGAGGCGGCTGCAAAGGCCGTGATGGACGCCTTCAAGGCGGCTGCAAAGAACCCCGAGTGGCCGGGCGTCCTCGTTGACGAGGAGCACTACTCGCTCGACAGTTCGAAGTCGTCTGCGGCGATGGCGTGGGCGAAGGACATCCGCCAGGAGAATGACGGATCCATCTGGACGCGCTGGGAGTTCACGCCAAAGGGCCGCGAGCTGTGGGAGTCGAAGACGCTCCTCAACCGCTCGCCCGCGTTCGCGTGCGCCAGGAACGGCAAGGAGTACCGCCCGGTGGAGCTCAAGTCCATCGCGATGACGAACACCCCGCATTTCAGCAAACTTTCGACTCTTGCCGCGGCGCGTGCCGCGGAGGTCAACAACAACAAAGGAGAAATCCACATGAAGAAACTGATGGCAGAGCTTGAGCTTGCCGAGAATGCGTCGGAAGACGCAGCCGTCGCCGCCTGCAAAGCTCTCAAGGACCGGGTCTCCGCAGCGACGAAGGCCAAGGACGAGGCGCTCGCCGAGTGCCGCAAGATGAAGTGCGACGCCTTCATCGAGGCGAACAAGGCGAAGATCGCCGACGTGGCCGCGTGCCGCGAGGCGTACATGGCCAACCCCGAGAGCGCCGAGAAGCTGATCGCGGCGTGCAAGGCGCCCGAGGCGAAGACGCAGACCGTCCTCGCCGCGGCGAAGGAGACGCCCGAGGTCAAGAAGGACGGCGAGTCGATGGCAACCTGCCGCGAGCAGATGGCCGCGCTTCCCGCCAACGAGCGCGCCGCGTTCTACAAGGAGCACAAGGCCGACATCGACGCCGGCAAGTAATCCAGGAAACATTCACTGAACAAACACAAAGGAAAGGCTAAACAACATGCTCACATCTCCCGGTCTCACGCTTGCGATTGACGCCCTCTTCGGGAACATCAAGCCGCAGCTCGACCTCATCCGCCGCCTCGGCGCGACGGACTTCGCCGCCGAGAACCCCGGCGTCGACATCAAGCCCGGCACCACAATGAAGATGCCGCTCTCGTCCGTCTCCGAGGCGCTCGCGTTCGACGACGACACGAACAACTACCTCACCGGCGGCGACACCTCGTACGGCACGCTCACCTGCACGCACTTCCTGCAGGGCTACGACATGCGCGGCACGAACATCGACGCCGGCGTGAACGCACCCCGCATCAAGCAGCTGTTCTCGATGCGCGTGGCGACCGGCCTCTCCATCGCGATGCAGAAGGCGCTCAAGACCGCGCTCGACGGCACGACCGCATCGACCGGCGTCAAGATCGTCGCCGCGCCGACGCTCGCGCAGTACGACGCGCTCGCCGCCGACATCACCTGGCTCGACAAGCTCAACTCTGCGCTCGTCGTCAACGGCGCTGAGTTCGCGATCCTCAAGGGGCTCATGCACGGCGCGAACCTGTCGGCGACCCCGGCGAATATCGCGCAGGAGCTCGGCTTCCGCGACGTCATCGTCGTGCCCGGCATGACGGCGCGCGCGGTCATCGTGCCCGTCTCCTCCATCGGCTTCATGGGCCGCGTCCCGGCCATCGTCGCCGACTATAAGGAGACCGGCGTCGAGACCGACCCGGACAGCGGCCTCGCCATCGGCATCGTCGTCGCGAACGACCAGGGGCTCAACCGCCAGGTCGTCAACGGCGACCTGTGGTTCGGCGTGTGCGCGAAGAGCGCGAACGCCGGTGCGACCGAAGCCGGCATCATCAAGGTCGGCACGCAGAACTAAGGCGGAGACGCGACATGAAGACGATGCTTGCATCCGTTTTCGCCGCGCTCTGCTTCGCCGCAAGCGCCGCCGTCGTGGAGCTCGTACCGGGCTACGCGGCGACGGTGCCCGGCGGCAAGCTCGCGCACGTCGAGGCGATCTCGACCGTGGCGGCCGGCACCGTCTCGGTCACGAGCGAAGCGCTCTACTACACCAACGCGCTCGAAGTCGTCGAGCTGCCGCCGGTCACGAACACGACCTACTCGCTCGTCTACAAGGACGGCGACGCAACGGTCACGAACGTGACGGCGGAGGCCGTCGACTTCACGTACATCGGGACGAACTACGTCTCGTATGCCACCAATGTCGTCGTCACGACCGGCTACGCCACAAACGAAGTGACGCGGCTTGCGATAGCAGCGACAAACACTATCGACACCCTCACGTGTTCGAGCGGCGTCGGCGCGAAGTCGCCAAGCGACAAGTGGATAGCGCCTGGCGCGAAGGTGTGGTTTACAGGCACGGCCAAAGGCCGCGTCTGGCTTTACATCGACGAAAACTAAGGAGGACCGCGCCATGCCGAATTGGAGAACCGTTGACGAAACCGACCTCGCCGCGACCGTGTCGCAGGGCGAGATAGACGCCTTCCGCGCCGACGGTCCGACCGACGGCTCCGATCCCGTGGCGCGGCTCCTCGTTTCGACAGTCGACGCCGTCCGCGGCTACATCAGCTGCAACGGCGCTGTCAGGATGGGCCCGTCGGGGACTATTCCCCGCGG